>NZ_JAPNUG010000018.1:0-38327 GCF_036631435.1 Ralstonia sp. 1B3
GCAGAAACAGGTACGGTGGCCAGCAGCCGGAGGCTGGAGGTATCAGCAAACCGCTCCCTTCCCCGAAGGTTTCAGCGATGAAAGTTGGGAATTCGAGCATTAGGACAAAACGTTCGATGATGCGCGATCACGTCTGCCCGAGAACCGCCGCGCAGAAACGGGTACGCACGTAACGCAGCCACACTGTGTAGAGCGTGTGCTCGCTTTCATAGGAAGCGTTTAACAGACCGGACTCGAAAAATCACAGCGATCCGTACACGCGCAGATTTGGGTACGGTGATCGCGCCGACCCAGCCTATATTCCCGCAGAAACGGGTACGTATCTCCGGCTGTCAGGCCGAGGGCCCGCCAAAAGAACGCCGAATCGGCCGCAGAAACGGGTACGCACAGACAAAAACAGCCCGGATCACGCTGCCCAGCCTCTGTTTTCTGTGGATAACACTGTGGACAACATGATGTTATCCCCGCAGATTCCGGTACGCCCAATGCGCAGAAGCGGGTACGGTTTCGCGCAGAAGCGGGTACACCATCGCGCAGAATCTGGTTCGGGCGGTCGCAGAATCTGGTTCGGTTTACCCCCTGAACCTAATACCGGCAAGGCTTTGCGGGCCGCGTATACGGTTTTACCTGTAGTAAACGTAGAAGGTATATATGGCTTGTAGTGAGGAAAGGTCCTCCGTGGACAACCTTGACGGTTGCCCACCGATGCCCTTCCGCGACAACGAGCAAAAATAAGAAAACGTACCCAATTCTGCGTGACAAGGCGAAGGCGTTTTAGTACAAAGGCTCTGAACAATTCTTGCCCACCATGGTCACCAAACGCCTCACACCCAATGGGAAACCGGACGACAATGCGTCCGGCCGCATCATCGTCCCCTCGGGAGGGCAAGTCATTGCCGCGCCGGAGAAGTTTCAGCGCCTGTTCGATGAAGCGCAGGCAATGGAACGCGAAGACGCCTGGCAAAGCGGCGAGGTCGGCTTCCTCAGCCGCGCCAGCGTTCAGGTCACGCTCCCCTATCGTGCTCCCAAGGGCGCGCCGCCGGTCTGGACACGCTCCAGCGGCAACATTTCGTTGATGATCCAGCCGGGCTACTTCACGCAGCAGCGTTCGGAGCGGGCCAGCAATGGGCGCCAGCGCATCGTTTCGGAGACGGTCTCTTTCGGCTATCCGTATGGTTCGTATCCGCGCCTGATGCTCGCCTGGATCGGCAAGGAGATCATGGCGAAGAAGAAGCGCGGCGAATTCCAGGGCACAGTGGAAGACCGGCGCATTTCGCTGGGCAACTCGTTGTCCGAGTTCATGTACAACCTGGGCATCCCGATGGCCACGGGCGGCAAGCGGGGCACCATGACGCTGGTGCGCCAGCAGATGATTCGCCTGTTCTCGGCCACGATCGCCATCGTGCAGAACAAGTCGGCGCCGAGCAGCCAGAATCAGAACCAGGAGCCGCTCTCGATCGATCGCATTGGTTACTTGCTGGCGGACCAGCTGTCGACCTGGTGGGATCCGATGCAGCCGGGCCAGGGCTCGATGTTCGAGAGCTTCGTGGTGCTGTCCGAACCGTTCTTCAACGAACTTGTAAATCGGCCGGTGCCGGTGGATATGCGCGCATTGAAAGCACTCAAACAATCGCCGTTCGCGCTGGATGTGTATTCCTGGCTTACATACCGCTTCTTCACGATCCAAAAGCGTACAGAGATCCCCTGGGAAGCGCTGCAGATGCAGTTCGGAACTGAAACCGAAAGCGAGCGGAAATTCCGCGCGTTGTTCCGCAAGGCGCTGAAGGACGTACTGGTCGTCTATCCGGACGCGAAGGTGGACGCAGACTCTTCCAAGGCGCTGATTCTGCAGCCCTCGCGTACCAGTGTACGGAAGCTGGCCTGAAATCAAGCGAAAGCGTCGGGCAAAAAAAGAAGGGGAGCAGATGCTCCCCTTTTCTCATCTCAGGCGATCAGCCCGAAACTTATTCCGGCTTGATCGCCGAGGCTTGCAGACCCTTCGGGCCTTGCTTCACCTCGAAGGTGACCTTCTGGCCGTCCTTCAGGGTCTTGAAGCCCGAACCCTGAATTTCGGAGAAGTGCGCGAACAGATCTGCGCCGCCGCCGTCCGGAGTGATGAAGCCGAAGCCTTTGGTTTCGTTAAACCATTTGACAGTACCCGTGGCCATGCAAAAATTCCTTTAAAAAACAAAAAACACGTCGTCCAGCCGATCCGGACATCGCACGAAGAACCGGCTGATTCCGAATCTTGCGTAGACAAAGTCTTCAGACGACTGTCTAAGCATCATAACCAGTTTGGAGCAGAGTGTCGATGGGCGGCATTTTTCCCAAATGTCGCTTTTATGCACCTCACTGGTAAAACACCTAGGAAGCTCGTAAATACAAGGCTGAACGCCTATCGTTATGCGCTAAAGACCGCATTTAGATCTCAATTTAGGTGAATTGAAAACCCAGTCTTTTCCGGCCTTTGGCGTGCCCGCGATGAGGCCCATCGGTGAAATTTATATGAATTGAATTTTATCGATCTTGTGTTTTTTGTCGGTCTTCCCTAAGATGAGCGCTGCTGACTTTCAGCGCTGAAAGTGGAGGGCCAGTGAGCGCCAAGATCGTAACGGTATTCAATCAGAAAGGCGGCTGCGGCAAGACCACGGTCAGTATGCACATCGCCGGAACCCTTGGTTTACGGGGAAGCAAAACGCTGCTCGTCGACATGGACGAGCAAGGAACCGCCACCCGGTGGGCCGCCCAAGCTCGGAAGAGAAGCCCTTCCCGGCTTCGGTAATCGGTCTGGCGCCCTCGGGGGGCGCCATGCATCGCGAGGTGCGCAAATTTGTGGCGGACTACGACTACATCGTGGTCGATTGCCCTCCGGCGGTTCACTCGCCGTCGTCATCGAGCGCGCTACTGATCTCCGACATTGCCTTGATCCCTGTCGTGCCGTCCCCGCCCGATCTGTGGGCTGCAGTCGCTGCAAAGGCTCTCGCTCAGCAGGCTCAGGTGACGAACGAAACGCTCCGTATTCGTGTGCTCGCGAATATGGTTCAGCGACGCGTCTCGCTCGCTAAACAAGCGATTGAAATTCTTGGTGATGATGGAGATATCCCTTTGATGGATTCTATGATCGGCTCGCGCTCTGCGTTTCGGGAGTGCCAGGCGATTGGAGCGACGGTGCACGGCGTGTCGGGCGCCCGGGAAGCCATCAGTGAAGTCGACATCTTGATCGACGAGGTGTTGCAGTTGTTGCAGGAGGAACGTGTATGAGCGCGAAGTTGAAATCGCTCAAAGACGGCATGCTGGCCGGCATTGCCGCAGAAGACCAAGGCAATACCGGTCGATCGTTTTGCATTGGCAGAGAAAGCGATTACGTCGCACCCCCGCGGCCTGCTCGGCCAAGCGGCTCCCGCCCCCGCTTTCAGCGCTGAAAGTCCCACGCCTGCGAATAGTTCCGAACGCCGCGTTATCAAGGTCCCGCTGGACCGACTGCAGGAAAATCCGCTCAATGCCCGCCGAATCTACGATCCGCAGATCGTCCAGGAGCGGGCGGCATCCATCGCTACGCATGGTCAGCAGACGCCTGGGTTGGCGGCCCCGGACCCGGCCCGGCCCGGCTGGTATGTCCTGATCGATGGCCACTACCGCAAGCGTGCCTTGGCCGCCGCTGGGAAGGCCGAGATGGACTGCTTCATCGAAGACGGGCTCTCAGATATCGATTTCGTCTGTCGTTCGTCTTGAACGAGCAGCGTTCCGGCCAATCGGTGCTGGACAATGCCATCGCCTGGCGGCAGCTCCTTGATGAAGGAAAAGTTAAAAGAAGAAGATATTTGTGAAATTACCGGCGTCTCTGCGGGAACGGTCAACAAGACCCTGGCTCTGTTGAAGTTGCCGGAGTCTGTCCTCGAAGTGATGAAGGAGCGGCCGGCGGGCATCGGTATCGCGACCGGATATGAGTTGACGTTGTACTTCAAGAGCGCCGGCGAAGACCGTACGCGGGAGCTGGTGCATCGCGTGCTGGAAGAAGGACTCTCCAGCCGCGACGTGGAACAGATCCGCAAGGTGGCTCAGGAGGGACGTACACGCAAGGTCAAGGAAGTCAGCCGGCAGTACAAAATCAGGAGCGCAGAAGGTGATCTTCTCGGCACAATCAAGGAGTGGGATTCCGGCCGCGTGATGCTCGATGTGAAGCTGGCAGATCGTGGCGCGCGGGAATCGCTGGTCGAGGCACTGAAAAGCCGATTTGGCCTAGACGTTGCGCTGCTGTAGTCTGGCCCCCGTTCTACCTGCCAAGAGCGCCCGATAGGGCGCTTTTTTGCGTCGATTCCGCGTTGCTCAAACGTCCTCGCCTTGCTTTGCGTACCCGTTTCTGCGTATCCGATTTGCTTGGTTGTGCGTCCAACACGGCTGCCGTCGGCGGCAAACGTGCGCCGAAACCGGCAGATCCGGTGTTTGGGACGGGATCGAACCGCCCGGAATACGACTGCAACAAAAATCGAATACATGCAAAATAATGAATGCTACAGCCGAGACTTTGAGGTTTTTAACCCTTCATGTACACTATAAGGACATTTCATAGCCCCTATGGCACGCCCCGGTCTCTATTTCTCGCCTGAACAGCAACAGCGGATCGTCGAAGCGATCCGGAGGCTGGATATCGCCTTCCCGCACGACAACGCAGTGTTCCTGGATGAGGTGATCGAAGCCGTTCACACCGTGACGCGCCGTGTTTATGGCGTTCGGCGCTACGTGCGGTGGTTGGCGGAGGCTGGAGTGCGCCGACGTCCGAGCAATACGACGCTACAGAAGGCAGTCGATCGAGCGCAGGGGCGTGGGACTGCAGCAAGCGGCGTTGTTGCGGATGCCGTTGAACCGTGGCCGATCCCGTCGGCGCACGCAGAAACGGGTACGCTTTCGCCGGGTGAGGAGCGCAACCGTATCGCCTCGCGTGCGATTGGCGCGCCGGGGGCGCGGGTGGATGGAAGCACGCATTCGGGCCGAAGTGGCGGAGCGCGCGCTCGAACACGAGGCCGCGCGCAACCGGCAATTACAGGCCGCGATGGCGGACCTGGAGCGCCGTCTTGGCGAGGCGCTCGCGACTGCGCCTGCTGTGCCTCCAAAGTTGACCGACGCGACCCTTGAGCGCCTGGAACAGACCATGGAAACGGTGTCCCGGCGAGGGCGCGGCCAACGCGCTGGCCGGTACGGAGCGCTTTCTCCGCCTGCAGAACGATGCGGTGCGTCAGCAGACGCAAAACGAAGCCGATCAACTCCGGCAGCGCATCCGCACCCTTGAAGCTGAGGTCGCGCAACTGAACGCGCAGATTGACGCCTACCGGCGCGCGCCGAGAGCACCACGCCGGTCTCGCGCGGCTGGGTCAAGCCATCCTCCTGAATTCCTGAAGACGCCGTCAGCGGATGGCGGCCGTTCCGGCGCGCACCCCAGGCGGCGCGAACCAGTACGCAGAATTGGGTACGCTTTTTAACTTTCGGCGCTGAAAGTCGCGGCGACGGAGTTGCAACCGGTTGTAGGAAAGACGCCAAGACGGTCGCGTGACAATACGGAGGGCGCGCCAGATGGCGCTCCATCAAAGGGTCGACCCCCTTGGCTTTGTGCTGGCATATGACTTGCTCATGACGCTACGTCTCACCAATGGAGCTGTCATGAACGAGAAGATCACCAAGGCCGTGTTTCCCGTGGCGGGGCTCGGTACACGTTTCCTACCAGCCACCAAGGCCAGCCCGAAAGAGATGCTGCCGATCGTCGATAAGCCGCTGATCCAATATGCGGTGGAAGAGGCTGCCGCCGCGGGTATCACGGAGATGATCTTCATCACGGGCCGCGCCAAGCGCGCGATCGAAGACCATTTCGACAAGGCGTACGAACTTGAAACTGAGCTGGCCGCCAAGAACAAGCAGGCGTTGCTGGAGATGGTGCAGTCGATCAAGCCGTCCGGCGTTGAGTGCTTTTACGTACGCCAGCCGGAGACGCTGGGCCTTGGTCACGCGGTGCTGTGTGCGCAGAAACTGGTACGCGATGAACCCTTCGCCGTGATCTTGGCCGATGACCTGCTAGATAACCAGCCGCCCGTCATGCAGCAGATGACGGAGCTTTACGATCACTACCGCTGCTCCATCGTGGGCGTCGAAACGATTGCGCCGGAAGCTTCGCGTTCGTACGGCGTGGTGGCCGGCCGCGAATGGGATGACCGCCTCGTCAAGCTCGACGGCATCGTCGAGAAGCCGGCGCCGAAGGACGCACCGTCCAACCTGGGCGTGGTCGGCCGCTACATCCTGACACCGCGCATCTTCGATCACCTGCGCA
Organism: Ralstonia sp. 1B3; assembly: GCF_036631435.1. Taxonomy (NCBI): domain Bacteria; kingdom Pseudomonadati; phylum Pseudomonadota; class Betaproteobacteria; order Burkholderiales; family Burkholderiaceae; genus Ralstonia; species Ralstonia sp. 1B3. The sequence goes on from NZ_JAPNUG010000018.1 coordinate 6,317, forward strand.
ATCTGAAGCCGGGCGCCGGCGGCGGCTGCAATTGACGGATGCCATCCAGAGCCTGCTGGCCGAAGAGCAGATCCTGGCTTATCGCTACCGTGGTCAGCGTTTCGATTGCGGCAGCAAGTTCGGTTACCTGCAGGCGACCGTCGAGTTTGCCCTGCGCCATCCGGAAGTGCGTGCTGACTTTGAGGCGTACCTGCATGACCGCCTGGGCCTGGCCCAAACACATCAGGATGTTTCTGCCGAGATGGATTCGTTGGTCCGCGACACCATTCCGCTGAGCGTGGCCGCCTGAGGCTCGCCTCTCCCGTTCTCAGAATCGGTCGTGCGGGTTTCCGCACAGGTCGCCCCGCCGATTCTGAGAAACCGCACACCTCCTGCCTTCCGCCGTTCTATCGATTTCCCGCAAAGCCCGGTGCCATGGGCATTTGCGGCGGATCGGCGCGTCTGGGTTTCGCATGGAATGCTTCTTGAGTAAGAGCGACCACCCATAAACCGGCGGACCGCTCGGACGTCGCGCACGCAGCCAAGTGTGCCGACATGTCACCAGCAAAGGCCGCCGCCAACGCTCAAGGAGACACCATGACGCAGCCTCAGGCTGGCGCGGTCACGGGCGACTTTTCGCCCGCGCAGGCCCCCACCAAAGACACTCCCGCAGATGTTCGCCGTCGTCTGCGATCCATCTTCTCCGGTTCGATCGGCAACCTGGTCGAGTGGTACGACTGGTACGTCTACTCCGCTTTTGCGCTGTACTTTGCCAAATCGTTCTTCCCCAAGGGTGACCAGACCGCGCAGCTGCTCAATACGGCGGCGGTGTTTGCGGTGGGCTTTCTGGCGCGTCCGGTGGGCGGCTGGCTGATGGGCATCTATGCCGATCGATACGGCCGCAAGCGCGCGCTGTTCTTTTCGGTGGTGCTCATGTGCGCGGGCTCGCTCATCATTGCGCTCACCCCGAGCTACGCGACGATCGGCGTGGCGGCCCCGGCGTTGCTTGTGCTGGCGCGGCTGCTGCAGGGGCTGTCGGTTGGCGGGGAATACGGCACCTCCGCCACGTATCTGAGCGAAGTCGCCAACAAGGAAACCGCGGTTTCTATTCGAGCTTCCAGTACGTCACGCTCATCGCCGGCCAACTGACGGCGCTGGCGCTGCTGATCGTGCTGCAGCAGTTCGTGCTGTCGCCGGCGCAGCTTGAGGCGTGGGGCTGGCGCATTCCGTTCTTCATCGGCGCACTGTGTGCGCTGGTGGCGATGGCGATGCGCTCGCACATGGAGGAAACGCAGTCCTTTACCGCAGCGAAAGCCAACAAGAAGCGCGGCACGCTGTCGGAGCTCGCCAAGCATCCACGCGCCGTTGCGACGGTCGTGGGCCTGACGATGGGCGGGACGGTGGCGTTCTACACGTACTCGATCTACATGCAGAAGTTCCTGGCGAACACGGTGGGTCTGTCGAAGGACCAGGCGACGCTGGTGTCCGGCGCCACGCTGCTGCTCTTCGCCATGCTGCAGCCGATCGTGGGCGGGTTGTCTGACCGCATCGGCCGCCGTCCGATCCTGATTGCGTTCGGCGTGCTCGGTACGCTGTTCACCGTGCCGATCATGACCGGCATCAGCCAGACCACCAACGTGTGGACGGCGTTCTTCCTGATCATGGCCGCGCTGGTGATCGTCTCGGGCTACACGTCGATCAACGCGGTGGTGAAGGCCGAGCTGTTCCCCGCGGAGGTCCGCGCCCTGGGCGTGGGTCTGCCGTATGCGCTTACCGTGTCAATCTTTGGCGGCACGGCTGAGTACATCGCGCTGTGGCTCAAGCAGGCGGGTCATGAGTCGCTGTTCTACTGGTATGTGACAGGGGCCATCTTCCTGTCGCTGTTGGTGTACGTGTTCATGCGCGATACTCGCGAGCATTCCCGCATCGAACATTGAACCCATGTCGCCAACCGACGGCCATGCCGACCTTGCTCCACCCGCACGCGGGCGAGGGTGGCGCATGGCCGTCGCGCTGGCCATGGCGGCGTGCTGCGCGGCGGCGGGTTGGGGCGCTTACGCCATCGCCCTGCAACGCTACGTTGCCGCGCGTGCCGAAGAGGCCGGCCAGCGCACGACCTTCTACGCGCAGAATCTGCGCAGCACGCTGGCGCGGTATGAATCGCTGCCGAGGCTGGCTGCGTTGGAGCACGTGCTGCACGTCGCGCTTCTGGAGAACCCCGAGGCCAGCGACGCCGTTCCGCGCCGTGCAGCCAACGCCTACCTGAAAGAAGTCCAGGCGGCCACCGACCTGGCCGCCGCTCACCTGATCAATAAGACGGGTCTCACGATTGCCGCCAGCAACTGGGACTTGCCGACCTCGTTCGTCGGCCAGAACTACGCATTCCGCCCGTACTTTGTCGAAGCCATGCGCGAAGGGCTCGGTCGCTTCTACGGCGTGGGCAACACCACGGGCGAGACCGGCTATTTCGTCGCCGCGCCCGTGCGCGAAGGCAACACGCCGATCGGCGTGGTGGTAGTCAAGGTCAACCTCGATGCGTTCGAGGCCACGTTGTCGCGCAGTGGCGATACGGTGCTGCTGGTGGATCGCCACGGGGTGATCTTCCTGTCGTCCGTACCGGAGTGGAAGTACCGCACGCTCGGCACCTTGAACGCGGACCAGCGCGCCGCACTCGACGCGACGCGCCAATACGCGCCGCACATCCTCACGCCGCTCGGCATGAATGACGGGCAAGGCGCGAGCGTACCCTTTCTGCGGACCAGCCGCCGCAGACTGTGCGCGTGGCGTTGCCCGGAAAATCGGTATCGACACTGCGTGTGCAGTACCGCCCGGTGGGCCTGCTCGGCTGGCAGGTCGCCGTGCTGATCGACCCGCGCGACGAGCAGCGCACCGCGCTCGTGGCCGGGGCGAGCGCCGCGTTTGCGATGGCGCTCATCTTTGCCGTGCTCGTTGCTTTGCGTTTGCGCCAGCGTCGGCGCGAAGAGCAGCACCGTGCGCGCGCCGCGTTGCGCGAAGTCCAGCGCGACCTGGAAGCGCGCATCGCCCAGCGCACCGCCGAGTTGACGTCCGCCAACACGGCGCTCGCCGGCAAGGTCGAGGCGCTCGACGCTGCGCAACGCATCCTGCGCGAAACGCGCGATGCCGCCGTGCAGGCCGGCAAGCTCGCCGTGCTTGGCCAGATGGCCGCCGGCATCACGCACGAACTCAACCAGCCGCTTACCGCACTCACCACGCTATCCGACAACGCCAACCAGCTTGCCGAGCGCGGCCGCATCGACGAGGTGCGCGGCAACCTCACGCACATCAGCCAACTTGCCGAACGCATGGGGCGCATCGTTTCACACATCAAGGCGTTCTCGCGCAAGGGCGATGCGGCACGCGCAGCGGTGTCGGTGGACGAAGCCATCCGCCAGGCGCTGATGCTGATCGAGACGCGTCGCCGGCAGGCCGGCGTGACCGTGGTGATCGAACCGGTGCCGGCAGACCTTGCTGTCTGGGCCAATGCCGTGCGGCTCGAGCAGGTGCTCGTCAACCTCATTCGTAACGCCATCGACGCCACCGCCGAGGCACCCGCAGCCGAATCGGCGATCGTGCGCGTGAGTGTCGAACCCATCGAGAAATGGGTACGTATCACCGTGCGCGACTTCGGCCCAGGCATTCCCGCCGATGTGCTGCCGCGCCTGTTTGAGCCGTTCTTCACCACCAAGGACGACGGTCAGGGCCTGGGGCTCGGGCTGGCGATTTCGCTGGCGATCATCGAAGACTTTGGCGGCCGGCTCGAAGGTCGCAATGCCCGCGACGGCACGCCGGGCGCAGAATTCATCATCGAGCTTGAACGCGTTGTGAAACCCACATGACTGAACACGGCACGCCCGATCCTTCCCCCATCGACCACGCGCCCGTCTTCCTGATCGAAGACGATGACGTCGTGCGCCTGGGCTGCGAGCAGGCACTCTCGCTGGCCGATGTGCCGGTGCAGTCCTTTGCCGATGCAGAGAGCGCGCTCGCTGCGCTTGCCACGCAAACGCCGGCCGTGGTCGTCACCGACGTGCGCCTGCCCGGCCGCGACGGCCTGGCCGTGCTGCGCGAAATGCTGCAGCACGACCGCCAGTTGCCGGTCATTCTCATCACCGGTCATGGCGATGTGACGATGGCGGTGGCGGCCATGCGCGCCGGCGCCTACGACTTCATGGAAAAGCCGTTCCACTCCGAGCGCCTCGTCGATGTGGTGCGGCGGGCGTTGGAAAAACGCCGGCTCACGTCCGAAAACCTGCGTTTGCGCGAAGCGCTGCAGGGCCGGCAGGCGTACCCGTTGATCGGGCAGAGCGCCGTCATGCAGAACGTGCGCCGGCTCGTCACCGCACTGGCACCGACCGATGCGGACATCCTCGTCACGGGCGAGACCGGCTCGGGCAAGGAAGTGCTCGCGCGCGCCATTCACGAAGGCAGCCGACGTCGCGGCCCGTTCGTCGCACTCAACTGCGCGGCCTTGCCCGAATCCGTGTTCGAGAGCGAGATGTTCGGCCACGAAGCCGGCGCCTTCACGGGGGCCAACCGCCGCCGCATCGGCAAGATGGAATACGCGGATGGCGGCACGCTGTTCCTGGATGAAATCGAATCGATGCCGCTGGCGCTGCAGGCCAAGCTGCTGCGCGCGCTGCAGGAGCGCAGCATCGAGCGGCTGGGCAGCAACGCCAGCGTGCCCGTCAATTGCCGTGTGGTGGCCGCTGCCAAGGTCGACTTGAAGGAGGCATCCGATCACGGCCAGTTCCGTGCGGACCTGTATTACCGCTTGAATGTCGTATCGATTGCGCTGCCTGCGCTACGTCAGCGTGCGGAAGACATTCCGCTGCTGATGGCGCACTTTCTGCAACAGGCCGCAGTGCGCTACGAACGCCCCGCGCCTGATTGGTCTGCCCAGGACATGATGCGGTGGCAGCACCACGACTGGCCCGGCAACGTGCGTGAACTGAAGAATGTGGCCGAGCGTTTTTGCCTCGGATTGGACGATGGCCTGGTGGCGTCCGAAGCGAGCCAGCATTCCCTGGCCGGGCGCATGATGGCAGTCGAACGCGCCACCATCGAGGAAGCGCTGCGCGCCACGGAGGGGAACGTTGCGCGGGCGGCGGATTTGCTGGCCGTGCCGCGCAAGACGCTGTACGACAAGCTCAACCGGCACGGCATCGAGCCGGACCGGTTCCGCAGCAGTTAGCGCAGCGAAGATTCGCCGATCCTGCGGCCGCCCTGCGGGGCCAGCACGTTGCTGCCAGCAGCACGGCCGTCACCGCGTAGATCGCCTCGGTCACCGCCAGGGGCAGCACATGCACCTGGTACAGCGCAGCCGGCAGGTCCGCCAGCGCATGCAGCAGGACCGCCAGCACGACGATCACAAAACGCCGCTGGCGCACCGCGTGCCACACCACCAGCGTGAGCGTGAACTGGATCAGCGTCGCCGCAACGCTCGCTGATCGCACCGAGCGCGAGCCACGGCGAGAGCTGCGCGAGCATGGCGTGAATCGTCCCCGTCATGGCCTCGGCGCCGCTGGCGGCGAGACGCGATTCCAGCTCGCCCCGGTTGGCGGCAATGCCGAACATCACCATCTGCGCCTGCGATGCCGCACCGACCAGCCAGGCCTCGATGCCGGCGTGCCCGAGCGCGTAGGCCACGGGTGTCGCGGCGCCTCCGGGCTTGCGCACGAGAAAGCGCAGGCCGAGCCAGCGGCCGCTTTCCTCGAACACACCGGCCATCAGCGCGCCGTAGATGACGAACAGCGCAGGCATGCGCAGCCAATGCGCCGTCGTCGGATTGAGTTGCAGCAGATACAGGTGCAGCGTGCGCTCCAGCACCAGCGCAAATACGACGAACACGGCTGCGCCCACACCGATGTCGCGCCACGCCAGGTCAAAGCGCCGCCGCAGCCAGAACCACGCGACGACCGGCACGCTGGCGATCAGCAAGGCTGCGATGGCGTGGGCAACGAGGGCAGACGGAGCGACGGTGGGCATGGCGGATGTGGAAGTCGGTGCGATCGAGTTGGCCGCATGCTACCTGAGCGCTCAGGCGCGAGTCTTGCGGGCCGATTGTTACAATATGTGCCTGCGGCACCAGTGCCGCTTCTTGGCTTCTTGATATGGCAGGACGGACGGTCGTGAAACGCATGCTGTGGCGGTGGATCTGGATATGCGCTGTCGGCGCTGGCGCCTTCGGCGTGGCGGTGCCTGCCCAGGCCGAACGTTGGCACCAATACCTGACGACGACATCCGTCGTGGCATCCATCGACCGCACGTCGCTGCGCTCGAGCCGTACCGGCCACAAGACCTTTCTGGCGCGCACCGTGCTCAAGCGCAGCGAACGCCGCGCCCACGGGGCGCACTACCGGCCCGGCACGGTGATTCTTTCGCGCCAGGAGATTGACTGCCATCGCCATCGCATCCGCCTGGTGGACTACGTGGTGCGCGGCCCCGACGGCGCCACTCTCGATACCGATACCGCGGCCGGCGCGCACTGGATGCGCATCCGCTCCGGTACGCTCGCGGCGCGCTCTGCTGCCTACGTCTGCGGCCGCCGCTAGCGCCGCGGCGGCTCGACAATGACGGGCGGGCATAGCACTATGGTGGCTGCCCTCCCACTACAGCAAGACACCGGCCGCGAGGGGTGCCGGTGCCAGCCGACGGTCCGATGAAACTGACCCTGAAGTCGCAGGCGGCCATCATGGCGACCGTCATCAGCGTGGCGGTGGTGAGCGTGTTCGGCTGGTCGCAACGCGAGCCGATCCGCCGCGAGGTGATGGCGCAGATCAAGGTGCAGCAGGCGGCCGTGGTCAAGCAATCGGCGGAAGATCTCAAACAGCGGCTGGACACCTATCTGGGCGTGCTCGAACGCACTGCCCGGCAGATGCGCAGCGTGCGGTTCGACACGCCCGCGCAGGAAGCCGCGTTCTACCAGTCCATCCAGCCGGCCAGCGGCCTGTTCGACGGCGTGTTCCTGGCCTCGGCCGACGGCAAGGTGACGACGACCTCGACGCGCCGCGCAAGCGTGGTCGGCATCGACATTTCGGATCGAGACTACTTCCGGCAAGTCCTGGTGGTCGACCAGCCGACCATCTCCGCGCCGCTGCACAACCGCGTGGGTGGTGAGCCCATCGTCATCATGGCGGCGCCTGTGCATGACCAGGACGGCAATCTCGTGGGGCTGATTGGCGCCTCGCTGTACCTGCTCAAGCCGAACTTTCTGGGCGACCTGCGCGACATGCGCGTAGGCCAGACGGGCCATGTCTACCTGGCCACGCGAGGTGAGAACCCGGTCTATATCGTTCACCCCGAGGCCGACAAGACGCTCGCGCCGCTTGACGCCGATCCGGCGGCAGCCTCGGCCTTCCGCGCGGACCCTGATGCGCTGCCCGAGCGCGGCGGCGACGTGGTCACCACGCAAGACATCATCGCGGCCGGCTGGACGCTCGCTGCCGTGTTGCCCGGCGCCGAGGCCAACCGGCAGCTCTTCCTCATGCGCCAGCGCTTCCGCTGGTCGCTCCTGGTGCTCGCGGCGCTGATCGGCGGATCGGTGTGGGCGGCGATGCTGTGGCTGCTGCGCCCGCTTGGCCGGCTGCACGCCGCCATGACGCAGCTCTCTGCCACGGACCTGCGCAAGGCGCCGCCGCTTGAGCTGGGCGGTGCGTCGGCGGAAATCGACGCGGTGTCGACGGCGTTCCACAAGCTGATGGGCGAGGTCGTCCGGCAGCGCGCCGAACTGGAAGCGGTGAACGATGCCTCGCCGCTGGGGTTGTTCCGTTCGGATGCGGACGGCCGGACCGTCTACACCAACGAGGCGTATCGCCGCCTGCTCGGCGCCACGCCCGAGGAGGCGCTGGCCGACGTGTGGCTCGCGCGCCTGCATCCGGACGACCGCGATGCCACCATGGCCGGTTGGCGCGACGCCCTCGCGCGCGGCGCCGGCTACAGCGCCGAGCAGCGCGTGATCGTGCCGGGCATCGGCGAGCGGTTGCTGGTCGTCACGACGGCACCGGTGCGGGTGGACGACGAGGTAGTCGGCCACGTTGGCGTCATGGAAGACATCACCGTGCGGGCGCGGGCGCAACAGGCGTCGCGCGTGCTGACCAAGATCCTGGACTCCACCACCGATTTCGTCGCGCAGAGCGACGTACAGGGCAACGTCACCTACATGAATCCGGCCGGCCGCCGCTTCGCCGGCATTGCGCTCGACGCGAATCTCCAGGGCCTGACCGTGGCGGACTTCTACCCGCCCGAGACGATGGGCTGGCTGCGCGAGGTGGCCGTGCCGGCAGCCGCGCGCGATGGCGTCTGGATTGGCGAAACCACTGTGCGTGGGGCCGAAGGTCAGGTCGTGCCGATCAACCACATGATCATCGCGCACCGCGATCCTGCCGGGCATATGGAGTATTTCTCGTCCGTCATGCGCGACATCACGCAGGACAGGGCGGCCAAGGAGGCGCTGCAGCGCAGCCGCGAAACGCTGCAGACCGTGACCGACGCGCTGCCTGCGCTGGTGGCCTTCATCGACACCGACGAGCGCTTCCGCTTCCTGAATGCTGCCTACGAGAAGGCGTACGGACGCTCAGCCGCGAGCATGCTCGGACAGACGCTGCGTGAAGTCGTGGGTGACGACGCTTACAGCATCCTTCGTGATGCGTTGCGGCGCGCACTGGGCGGCGAGACGATGGTCTTCGAGCGCGAACTTCGCGGGCGCGATCTGTACCGTGCCGAAGAGGTCAGCTACCTTCCGCAGTTCGACGCGCAAGGCCGCGTGGCCGGTGTGCATTCCGTCACGCTCGACATCACGGAGCGCAAGAAGCAGGAGCTGCGCCTGCGCGCGCTGACCACCACCGACCACCTCACCGGCCTGGCCAACCGAGCCGGCTTTGAAGAGCGTTTGCTGGCGGCCCTCGACCAAGCGCGTGTGACCGGATCCACCGGGGCGCTGCTGCTGGTCGACCTCGACGGCTTCAAGGTCGTCAACGACACGCACGGACATGCCGTTGGCGATGCGCTGCTGCGGACCTTCGCGCAACGCCTGGCACGCGCCGTGCGGCCGTACGACGGCGTTGCACGTTTTGGCGGTGACGAGTTCGCCGTCATCCTCGAACATCTGTCGCATCCGGACGACGCGAAGACTGTCGCCACCAACATCCTTGCCGCATGCAACAAGCCGTTTCGCTTGCGCGAGGCGATGGTGCAGGTCGGTGCGAGCATCGGGATCGCGACTTTCGACGCGCGCACGTTGGCGCAGAGCGCCGTCTTCGAAGCCGCCGACGAGGCGTTGTACGAAGCCAAATCGCGCGGCAAGGGCCTGTTTGTCAGCGCCGACGAACTGTCGGCGGGCTGATTTCGCAGCGCCGCACGGCACGCAGAAACGGGTACGCCCGGCGTCGATCCGTCGGTATTGCGCAGGCAATATTGCGCCGCAACATCGGCCCCCAGGCCGGGCGGCGGACAATCCCCTATCGCACGGTCGTGCGCTTTCCGGTAAAGTCCCGCGACTGACTGCACGCGCCGGCCACCCCGGCGCGTCGCACAAGAGCGCTGCACCCATGGCGCCTTCGCTTCACACTCCGACGCACTTCCGGTGCGCGCATGCCCGATCCGGCATCGCTCGCCCGGCAGGTCTTCCGCCGTTTCGCCAACGTTGCCTAGTCTTCGTGGCGCGAAACCCGGCAGGCGAGCGTCCGGACGCGATGCAGGGCGCATGCGGGGGAGCGACGGTGTTGGGCCAGCGCATCTTCGAGACGCATCGCATTCAAGCAATCGCGACGGACAAACAAGGAGCAGGTTCGCATGCAAAAAATGATCAAACGGCTGCTGTTGACGGCAGTGGCTGCGGGGGCGGCAATCGCAACGGGCACGACGTTCGCGGCCCAGGACATCAAGATCGGTGTGGCAGAAGCGCTGTCGGGCGGTGCAGCCCAATACGGCGTGGCCATCCGCAACGGCTTCCAGCTGGCGGCTGATGAGATCAACGCTGCAGGCGGCATCAACGGCAGCAAGATCGCGCTGGTGATCGAAGACGAGCAGGGCAAGAAGGAAGAGGCCATCAACGTCTTCAAGAAGCTGATCTTCCAGGACAAGGTGGCCATGGTGTTCGGCCCCACGCTGTCCAACTCGGCCCAGGCGGCTGACCCGATCGCGCAGGCTGCCAAGACGGTGGCCTTCGGCACCTCCAACACCGCAGACGGCATCACCAGCATCGGCGATTTCGTCTTCCGCAATTCCGTGACCGAAGCCGATGTGCTGCCGGCCACCATCCAGACCGTTGTGAAGAAGGCCGGCGTGAAGAAGGTTGCCGTGCTGTACGGCAACGACGACGTCTTCACCAAGAGCGGCTACGACAACTTCAAGAAGGCCCTCGAAGACCTGAAGATTCCGGTCACGACGACCGAGACCTTCGCCAAGGGCGACGTGGACTTCAAAGCCCAGCTCACCAAGATCAAGGCGACGAACCCCGATGCGATCGTGCTGTCGGCGCTGATTGCCGAAGGCGGTCCGATCATGGTGCAGGCGCGCCAGCTTGGCCTGAATGTGCCGGTCATCGGCGGCAACGGCATGAACTCGGTCAAGGTGTTCGATCTCGCTAAGGACAAGTCCGACAACCTGTGGGTGGGCAGCCCGTGGTCGATCGAGAACCACACGCCCGAGAACAGCAAGTTCATCACTGCCTACACCGCCAAGTACAAGGCAGCGCCGGACCAGTTTGCGGCGCAGGCGTATGACGCCATGTACATCGCGAGCAAGGCGCTGAAGACGGTCAAGTTCAGCGGCAACCTCGAAGCCGACCGCAAGGCGATCCGCGATGCACTGCCGGCAGTCAAGCACACCGGCGCGACCGGCGCGTTTGCCTTCCGTCAGGTCACCGCACGTGGCAAGCCGGCCGGCTACGACGCCGTGCAGACGCCGATCGTGAGCGTGACCAAGAACGGCAAGTACACCATCGAGAAGTAATCTTCGGTTCTCGTTGAAACCCTCCGAACGAGACAGGCGGGGCGTAGCTAAACCTACGCCCCATCGCTTTTGTGGCTGCGTCGTGACTGCTTCGGTCACGTTCGGCCGCACCTCACTCTGATTCATCATGCTGGAACAGCAACTCGTCAATGCGCTGTCGCTCGGGTGCGTGTATGCGTTGTTCGCCCTGGGGTTCACGCTGGTTTTCGGCATCCTGGGCGTGATCAACCTGTCGCACGGCGCGGTCTTCATGCTCGGTGCCTATGCGGCGCTGCAGGTCGTTCTCCATTTCGAGCTGCCGCTGTGGGCGGCACTGGCCGTGGGCTTTGTCGTGAGCGGCGTCGCCGGTCTCATCATCGATGTGTTGCTGCTGCGCCGCTGCGCCGCCGCAACGCGCCGCACCTGATTCCGATGATTGCCACCATCGGCGCGGGCATCGCCATCAACAACGCCATGCAGGGCGTGTTCGGGGCGGAAAACCTGCGCTTCCCGGCCGGGCTCGTCTCGGATGCCTCGCTGGACCTGGGCGGCATCCACCTCACCCCGCTGGAGCTGAGCATCATCGTGCTGTCGTTCGCGCTGATGGCCGCGCTCATGCTGCTGCTCAAGCGTACGCAACTCGGCCGCGCGCTGCGCGCGATCGCGGAGTCGCCGAAAGCCGCCGCGCTGCTGGGCATCAATGTCGAAGGCCTGTTCCTGCTGACCTCGTTTGCCGCCGCTGCGCTGGGCGGCTTGTCGGGCGTGCTGATCGGCCTGTACTCCAACGCGGTCTTCCCGTTGATGGGTCAGCCGATGCTGCACAAGGGCATCGCGGTCATCATCCTCGGCGGCCTGGGCGATATTCGCGGCGCGATGCTGGGCGGGCTGTTCCTCGGCTTTGCCGAGGTGCTGTCGGTGGCCTACATCGGCTCCACCATGCGCGATGCGGTGGCGTTCGGTCTGCTGTTCCTGATCCTGCTGGTGCGGCCGCAAGGGCTGTTCGGCAAGGTGCTGGAACGCAAGGCCTAAGGAGACCGATATGGAATGGTTCGACAATTTCTGGTCGGTCTACAGCAACCTGGTGCTCACGCTGGGCATCAATGCATTGCTGGCGCTGTCCATTTACCTGACGCTGTCGTGCGGCCTGCTGGCGATGGCGAATGCGGCCTTCATGGGCATCGGCGCCTACACGGCGGCGCTGCTGACGATGAACGCCGAGATGCCGTTTTCCGTCGCGCTGCTGGGCGGCATGGCGGCGCCGGCCGTGGTGGCCATTGTCATCGGGCGGCCGACGCTGCGCCTTTCGGGCGTGTATCTGGCCATGGCCACGCTGGGTTTCGGTGAGGTCGTGCGCGTGCTGATCCTGAACACCGAAAACTGGACTGGCGGCGCGCTGGGCCTGAACGGCATTCCGCAATTGACCGAGTGGTGGCATGTGGCGGTGGCCGTGTTGGCGACGCTGTTCGTGCTGGCGCGCATGCGCCGCTCGAAGGTGGGCCGCGCATTCGAGGCCATCAAGGAAGACGAAACGGCTGCCGGCCTCATGGGCATCAACGTGGCCGGCACCAAGCTGCTGGCCTTCACGTTGGGTGCGGCCATCGCCGGGTTGGCCGGTGCACTGAACGCGCACCTCACGTTCTTCATCGGCCCGAACGAATTCGGCTTCGACCGCGGCGTCGAAATTCTGACGATGACGATTCTGGGCGGCACGAATGGCCTGACGGGCCCGGTGCTCGGCAGCCTGATCCTGTCGCTGCTGCCCGAGTTGCTGCGTGCGTTCAAGGATTTCCGCCTGGTCGTCAACGGCGTGATCCTGATGGTGATCGTGCTGTTCCTGCCCAAGGGCATCTGGGACCCGTCGCGTTTCGCGCGCTGGTTCGGCATCAAGCGCGGCAGCACCATGCCTGGCACGGGCAACACCCCGGCTGCTTCCAATGAATCGCACTGAGGCCGCCATGCTGAAACTCACCTCCATTTCCAAGCGCTTTGGCGGCCTGTCGGTCTTGCAGGACGTCAACATTGAAGTGCCGCAAGGCAGCATCTTCGGTTTGATCGGCCCGAACGGCGCCGGCAAGACGACGGTGTTCAATCTGATCACGGGCCTGCTGGCGCCCACCGGCGGCTCGCTCACGTTCAACGGCGAAAACCTGGTCGGCAAGAAGCCGTACGAGATCACGCAGATGGGCATCGCACGCACGTTCCAGAACATCCGCATCTTCAAGGAGATGACGCTGCTGGAGAACGTCGTGGTGGGCATGCACCGGCATCTGGACTACGGTGCGCCGGGCCTGCTGCTGTCGCTGCCAAAGTACCGCGCCGCCGAGCGGCGCGCGCGACCGTGCGCTCGAGCTGCTCTCGTGGGTCAAGCTCGATCACAAGGCGCATGACATTGCCGACAACCTTTCGTACGGCGACCAGCGCAAGCTCGAACTGGCGCGTGCCCTGGCGACCGAGCCCAAGCTGCTGCTGCTCGACGAGCCCGTGGCCGGCATGAACACCGGCGAGAAGGTCGATCTGATGGCCGAGATCGAAAACATCAAGGCGCGCGGCTACACGATCTTCATGATCGAGCATGACATGCGCTTCGTGATGGGCCTGTGCGAGCGCATTGCGGTGCTGAACTTCGGCCGCATCATCGCTGAAGGGCCGCCCGAGGCAATCCGCAACGACCCGCAAGTCATCGAGGCGTACCTGGGCCGCGATGACGACGACGACGCGAACGGCAATGCCGCGCAGAAGGAGACGGCATGACCACGTTGCTGGAAGTCAAGGGCTGGACGTGTCGTACGGGCACATCGCAGCCGTGAAGGGCATCGACTTTGCGTTGAAGGCCGGCGAGATCACCTCGCTGGTGGGCGCAAACGGTGCGGGCAAATCGACCACGCTGCTGGCGCTTTCGGGCCTGATCCCGAAGTCGCAGGGTGATGTGCGCGGCCAGATCCTGTTCGAAGGCGAAGACGTTACGCAGTGGTCCGCCCACAAGCGTGTGGAACGCGGCATCGTGCAGGTGGCCGAAGGGCGCGCCACGCTCACCACGATGACCGTGCGCGAAAACCTGGAGCTGGGCGCGTACACACGCAAGGACAAGGGCCAGATCGCCTCCGACCTGGAGCGCGTATTTCACCTGTTCCCACGCCTGAAGGAGCGCATCGACGGTCTGGCCGGCAACCTGTCGGGCGGCGAGCAGCAGATGCTGGCCATCGGCCGCGCGCTGATGGCGCGCCCGCGCGTGCTGCTGCTGGATGAACCGTCGATGGGCCTCGCGCCGATCATCGTGCAGGAGATCTTCCGCATTCTGCGCACCATCAATGCCGAGGGCCTGACGATTTTCCTGGTCGAGCAGAACGTGCGCCAGGCGCTGAAGATCGCGCAACACGGCTACGTATTGGAAACCGGCGAGATCGTGCTGGCGGATAGCGGCAAAAACCTGCTGGGCAATCCGCGCGTGCTCGAAGCCTACCTGGGCGGCTGAGTGTTTTGAAGGCGCCTCGGCATGCAACATTGCCGAGGCGCAAGAACCGCATATCCATTGGGTTTGCGGTTCATTTTCATCCAAAAGCGTACCCGTTTCTGCGTACGTTCAAATCCCCGCCAAGACGTGTCGCTGTGCCTCGAACAGCGCGATCAATGCGTCGGCTACGGCCCGCACGCGCGTGATCGTCGAACGTCGGGATGGATCACCAACCAGATTTCCCGATGCAACGCAGGGTCGTCGACGGGCAATCGGCGCAAAAGCGTACCCGTTTCTGCGGGGGCGCCAAGCAGGTGCGGCAGCGCCGCGACACCCAGTCCGGCCAGCGCCGCCTGGTGCATTGCGGCCAGATCGCTGCAGCGTAAAACCACGCGACGTTCGCCCGCGTAGTTGTCCAGCCAGCGCTGCTGCGGGACGTGACGCAGGTTTTCGTCGTAACCGATGAATTCCCATTCGGATTCGGGGCGAGCGAGCACCTCTGCGGTGGCGTACAGACCGTAGCCGAGGTCGCCCAGCGGCCGTGTCGCCAGGGCCGATGAGGTTGGGCGCGACAAGCGCACTGCGAGGTCGGCTTCGTGCGCCATCAGGTTGGCGTTGCGCTTTTCGCCCAGCAGCACGAGGTCGATGCCGGGCCATTGACGGCGCAGCGTCGCCAGGTTTGGCGCAATGATGTGGCTGGCCACGGTGGGCGGCGCCGAGATGCGAACCGTCCCACGCAAACTGCCCGCTCCTGCTGCGGCAGCAAAGCCGGCCGCTTCCTGCTCCATGCGCTCAGCGCGCTCGGCCAGCGCGTTCCCTTCGGCGGTCAGGCGCCAGCCGCGCGGCAGGCGGTCGAACAGGCGCACGCCCAGCGATTGCTCCAGTGCGTCTGCGCGCCGCGCCACCGTGGTGTGTTCCACCGCCAGTCGCCGCGCGGCAGCCGACAAGCTGCCCTCGCGCGCGAGCACGAGAAAGTAGCGCACGTCATCCCACTGCAAGGAAGAAGAAGGTTCGGCCGCCGCCGCACGCGCCAAGGCACGCGCATTTTTGGTCGACCTGGGCTTTTTGCACAGAAGCTGATCGGTTTTAGTGAATTCCCGGGTGATTCTGAACGGATTACGCTTGTTTCACAACGTGACGAACGTAGTACCCGTCATCGATGAATCCAAAAAAGCGTACCCATTTCTGCGAGGGCTTCTGCCATGCATGCCAAGGTGATCCAACTCCGCGAACCCGGACCAGCATTGGGTTTGCGGCCCGCCAGCCTGATGTTGCCGCCGCCTGGGCCGAATGCGTTGACGGTGCGGCACACGGCCATCGGCGTGAACTTTGTCGACGTGTATCACCGTACTGGCTTGTATCCAGTGGCGGCGTTTCCGGCGGTGCTTGGAGTGGAAGGCGTCGGCGTCGTGGAAGCTTTGGGTCCGGATGTGCGCGGCTTTGTCGTTGGGCAGCGCGTGGCCTGGGCTGGCCTGATGGACGGCGCGCCCGGCGGCTACGCCAGTCACCGCAACATCCCGGCCGAACGGGCGATTGCCTTGCCCGATGCGCTGGATGACGAAACCGTGGCAGCCACGTTGGTCCGCGGCATCACCGCGCACATGCTGCTGACGCGGGTACGGCAGGTGCGCGCCGGCGATACGCTGCTCGTGCATGCGGCGGCCGGCGGCCTGGGCGCGTTGCTGGTGCAGTGGGCCAAGCGCCAGGGGGCGCGCGTGATCGGCACGGTGGGCAGCGAAGCCAAGGCCGCCATCGCCATCGGCCACGGCGCGGACCACGTCGTGCTGCATCGCCAGCAAGATGTGCGCGAAGCCGTGCTCCAGCTCACCGGCGGAGAAGGCGTCGACTACGTGATCGACGGCATTGGCGGCGCGATGCTGCAGACCTCGTTGGCAGTGACACGGCCCTTCGGTATGGTGGCGAGCATCGGACAAGCAGGCGATGTCGGCAACGCCCAGACGAAAGCCGTCGATCTTGCAGCGCTCGGACCATCGCGATCCATTGCGCTGGCGCGGCCGGGTGTCATCCGCTACATGGCCGATCTGTCGAACTACCGGACCGGCGCGCAGGCCGCCTTGCAGCGCATGCTCGATGGTGTGCGCGTGCCGGTTGGCGGTACCTATGCACTCGAAGACGCCGCTGCCGCACACACCGCGCTGGAGGCCGGACAGACCGTCGGGGCGTTGCTCCTGCGCCCTTGAGAACCCTGCGCGGCGAAAGGGTTTCCGCGCAAAGCGTACCCGTTTCTGCGGGACACTCAGCGACGTCGTTTCACGCTGCGGGCCTCGCGTTTCGAAGGTGTCACTTCATCCCATAAGGAGCCATCGCATGCTGTACCTGATTCTTTTCAACTACACCGCACCGCTCGAAGCACTCGATCGTGTGCTGCCTGCGCACCGCGTGCACTTGGACGCCCACTATGCGAGCGGCCACTTCCTGATGTCGGGGCCGTTCTTCCCGCGTGAAGGCGGCGGGATCCTGGCGCGTGCCGAATCCCGTGAAGAGATCGACGCCATCGTCGCGCGCGATCCTTTCGTGATCGAAAACCTCGTGCAGGTGCGCGTCATTACGTGGGGCCCGAATCGTCGCAGTGCTGACGTGCCGCAGGCGTGGCTGCCAGACGCCGTGGTCGCGACATCGACTTAAAACGGCCGCGGCGCCGTCGCTATCATGTCGATCTGTCCTTGCGCGAATCGACATGACCGACACGCCGCCGCCTCAACCGGATATGCCGCGCCAGCCATGGTGGCGGCGCGCGATTGCCCGACTGCCGTTTGGTCGCGAGCATCTGGTGTTCGTGATTGCCGGGGTCATCGGCTGCGCGGGCGCCTTGTCGACGATCCTGTTTCGCGAATGCCTGCGTCAACTGCAATGGTGGCTTTCGGGTACGGACCAAGGTTTGGTGGCCACGGCGCGGGCGCTGCCGTGGTGGGCGCGCCTGCTGGTGCCGACGGTGGGTGGACTGCTGGCCGGCATCACCTTGCAGGTGGGCCTCAAGTGGATTCCGCGAAAAGGCTCCGAAGACTATATGGAGGCCATTGCCGTGGGCGATGGCGTGCTCAGCGCGCGGCAGAGTCTGGTACGCAGCGCGTCGTCGTTGTGCTCGGTGGCCAGCGGCGCATCGATCGGGCGCGAAGGGCCGATGGTGCAGCTGGCCGCAATGTGCGGCTCGCTGGTCGGCCGTGTGCTGCGGCACTGGACCGCCGTGCCCGTCGAGCAATTGCGCCTGCTGGTCGCATGCGGTGCGGCTGCCGGTATCACGTCTGCCTACAACGCGCCCATCTCGGGCGCCGTGTTCGTCTGCGAAATCGTGTTTGGTGTCATCACCACGGCGACGCTCGGGCCGCTGCTCGTGGCGGCGGTCACCGCCGATATCGTCGTGCGCCAATTCTTCGGCTACGGGGCCGTCTATGAGATGCCCCACTTCGATTTCGTTTCCGGCTGGGAAGTGCTGACGTATCTGGGCCTCGGTCTGGCCGCGGGGATGGCGGGGCCGCTGCTGCTCGGTTTGATCGACCGCGCGCGCGATGCGTTTGCACGCGCCAAGCTGCCGCTCACGTTGCGGTTGGCTGCCGGCGGGTTGATCGTCGGTGCGCTTTCCACGGGCGTGCCCGAGGTCTGGGGTAACGGCTACAGCGTAGTCAACGCGTTCCTGCACGAGCCGTGGCTGTGGCAGACGGTGGCGCTGGTGCTGATCTGCAAGGTGGTGGCGACGGCGTCGAGCGCAGGGTCGGGCGCCGTCGGCGGTGTGTTTACGCCCACGCTGTTCTGCGGCGCCGCATTAGGTTTGCTGTATGGCACAGGCATGCACGCGCTGCTGCCGGATGCGGCGCCGGTGCCGGTCAGCTACGCGGTGGTCGGCATGGGCGCGCTGCTGGCCGCCACCACGCATGCGCCGCTCATGTCGATCCTGATGATCTTCGAGATGACGCTGTCGTATCAGGTAGTGCTGCCACTCATGCTGGCGTGCATTACCGGCTATGTGACGGCCCATGCAGCGGGCGCGCCGTCCGTGTATGCGCGTGCGCTGGCGCGCAATCGCGAGGACACGGGCGACGATGCCGCGCACCTTCCAGCGCCATCAGACGGCACGCAGAAATAGGTACGCTTTAACGCTGATCGATCACCCCGTCATAAATATTCCGACGCGACAAGCTTGCCTTGTCAGCTAAATAGAAGCGAAAGCGATCGTTAGATTGCTTTTTCGTGTGCCATTTCGGGAACTTTTTGGAGAGATTGCGACAATTTGTTGCTGTTGCGAATCGTTATCATTTATATTTGCGTCCGCAATACGTAGTGCGCTCTCGTGCACGGCGGCACGGGCGCAGAGGGCGTTCCGGAGCGGCTGGCACTCAACAGAAGAGCGCCGCCGGAGAAACCACGCAATGAACCGCCGCACGCCCGTCGCCAGCGCCCTGTTGGCCCTGTTTGCCACGCCCACCGTCGCACTTGCCCAGCAGGCCACGCTTGCGCAGGCACCCGCCACCGCCACCGCCACGTTGCCGGAAGCCGTTGTAAAGGGCGCCGCCCCGCGCGACGACTACAACGCCGCCAAAAGCTCCATTTCCAAGCTGCCCGAGAACCTGCGCGATGTGCCGCAATCGGTGACGGTCGTGCCCAAGGCGCTGACCGACGCGCAAGGCGGCAGCTCGCTGGCCGATGCGTTGCGCAACGTGCCGGGCATCACCATCGGTGCGGCCGAAGGCGGGCAGATCGGCAACAACATCAACCTGAACGGTTTTTCGGCGCGCACCGACATCTACCTCGACGGCTTCCGGGATCGCGGCCAGTACTACCGCGACCTGTTCGCCCTCGATTCGGTGGAAGTGCTGATGGGTCCGTCGTCGATGCTGTTCGGTCGCGGTTCGACGGGCGGCGTCATCAATCAGGTGACGAAGAAACCCAAGCTGAAGGCCGCCACGGAAATCACCGGTTCGGTCACCACCAACGGCCTGGTGCGTGCCACCGCCGACGTCAACACGCCGACGTCGGACACTTCGGCCTTCCGTATCGCCGCGATGGCGCAGAACGGCAAGACGAGCACGCGCGACGAGATGACCGCGCAGGATTTCGGCATCGCGCCGTCGTGGCGTTTCGGCATCGGCACACCGACCGAGGTGACGCTGTCCGCGCTGCTGCAGCACAACCGCGACATGCCGGATTACGGCCTGCCGAACCTCAACGGCCACCCGGTCAACGTCAGCCCCAAGACGTACTACGGCTACACCGACGACCGCACCACGCAGGACGTGGCGTCGTTCTCGGCCAATATCGATCACAAGTTCTCGCCCAACCTGCGGCTGCGCAACCAGACGCAGTTCAACTACGTGCAGACCGATGCGCGCGAGACGGCGCCCAACGCGGTGGGTACGGTCAATTCGTCGGGCGTGTTCACGGCGCTGACCAACAGCAATCTGCCGTTGTCGGCGCTGTCGGTACGCCTGCAAAGCCATGACCGCCGCATCCGTGATTACTCGCTGTTCAACCAGACCGAGCTGACGGCCAAGTTCGATACGGGTTCGGTCAAGCACACGCTGCTGGTCGGCACCGAGTTCGGCCACGACGGCTACGACAACCAGAATTACTACCGCAACGGTTCATGCAACGGCACGCCGCTGGCGCAGTCGAGCATGACGAGCGGCTTTGTCTCGTGCGAGCCGCTGCTCAGCCCGAGCTACACCGCGTCGCCCGCGAGCACGCCGTCGAGCCTGGGCAATCTGCAGGGCGGCTCGGCCAACACGGTAGCGGCGTACTTCAACGATTCGATCGAATTCACCAAGCAATGGAAGGCTGTCGCCGGCCTGCGCTATGACCGCTACATCGCGAGCATTTCGAACTCGCTGAATTCGGCGAACACGCCGGCGTCGGCCAAGATCACCGCGCTGCCGTACGCGCAGCAGACCGTGAACTTTGTCAGCACGCGCCTGGGCGGCATCTGGCAGCCGACGGACTGGCAGTCGTACTACGTCTCGTACGGCACGTCGTTCAACCCGTCATTGGAACAACTCGTCGGCACCACGGGCCAGCAGGGGCTGGACCCGGAGAAGAACAAGTCGTACGAGGCCGGCGGCAAGTGGGATCTGCTCAACGGCGACCTGTCGGTCAGCTCGGCGCTGTTCCAGATCACCAAGGACAACGCCCGCACGCAGATCGACAGCACGACGTACATCTCGGCGGGCAAGATCCGCGTGCGCGGTGCGCGCCTGGGTGCGACGGGCCACGTCACCGACAAGCTTCAGATCTTTGCGGGCTATACGTACCTGGACGCGCAGATCGTCAACGGCATCGCCGCGGGCACGCAGGGCATGACGCCGGCCAATACGCCCAAGCACGCCGCGACGGTGTGGACGAGCTACGCCGTCCTGCCGAACTGGGAAGTGGGCGCAGGCGCGTTTTACATGTCGCAGCGCTACGCCAACAACACAGACACGGTGCAGGTGGGCGGCT
Organism: Ralstonia sp. 1B3; assembly: GCF_036631435.1. Classification (NCBI taxonomy): domain Bacteria; kingdom Pseudomonadati; phylum Pseudomonadota; class Betaproteobacteria; order Burkholderiales; family Burkholderiaceae; genus Ralstonia; species Ralstonia sp. 1B3. The sequence continues at coordinate 27,144 of NZ_JAPNUG010000018.1, forward strand.
TCGTGCGCTGGGATGCGATGCTGGCCTACCACCAACCGAAATACGACGTGCGTCTGAACCTGTTCAACCTGTTCAACAAGACGTATTACGATGCGCTGATTCCGTCCGATGGCGGCCGCGCCGTGCCGGGCACCGGCCGTGCGGCGATGCTGTCGGTGGTGTATCGGATGTAATGGCTGGGGGATGGGCCCTCGGCCGCATCCCCGTTTTCTTCGAGCGCCATGCTTGTCTGCATTCCGAACGTCTTCAACGCCGCGCAGGTGGCCGCACTGCGCGATCTGCTCGACAACGCGGGCGACGCCTGGGTGGATGGCCGCGTGTCGGCCGGATATTCGGGGCGCCGGTCAAGGTCAATCAGCAGATCGACGAGGGCGCGGAAGTGGCCCTGCAGTGCCAGCAGCTCATCCTGAGCGTACTGGAGCGGCACCCGCGCTTCATCAGCGCGGCGTTGCCCAACGTGGTGTACCCGCCGATGTTCAACCGCTACGGCGAGGGCATGACCTTCGGCGCGCACGTCGATGGCAGTGTGCGCATCCACCCGCACCACGGCACAAAGCTGCGTACCGATATCTCGGCCACGCTGTTTCTGTCAGACCCCGCCAGCTATGACGGCGGCGAACTGCAGATCGAAGACACCTATGGCATGCACAGCGTCAAGCTCAATGCCGGCGACCTGGTCGTCTATCCGGCAACGAGCCTGCATCAGGTCACGCCCATCACGCGCGGGGTGCGCGTAGCGAGTTTCTTCTGGATCCAGAGCCTGATTCGCGACGACGCGCAGCGCGCCATGCTGTTCGACCTGGACAACGCCATCCAGACGCTCAACCAGACCGACGCCGATGCCACTGCGCGCCGCACGCTGATCGGCGTGTATCACAACCTGATGCGGCAGTGGAGCGAGACCTGATCTGCGTCTGAGCACGCAGTGCCGCACCGGCGATGGCGGCGCCCTATTTGCGCGTGCTGTGCGATTTGGCTTAGTGGCCCGAACGACGATACAGCTCGGCCATCATGCCGCAGCTTTCCACGTGCAGCGCGACGGCGCGGCTGGCTTCACGGCGCACGATCTGCCAGAAACGGGCGAAACGCGAGGTGCGGGCGGCTTTGAGAGCGACGGTGTTCATGGCGATTCCTTCTGAGGACTGATTTAGGGATAACCCTAGTAGGGAATACCCGAATGTTAGTCCGAATATTGCGGCGCAGCAAACCGCATTTACCAGTGTCGCCTCGTGACCACATGTGGGTGGCTAACCGGCCACTTTGCTGACCGTGCCGGCGTTGCCATCCACGCGGATCGTCTCGCCGTCGTTCAATTGGGCCCGGATGCCGGGCACGTTCACCACCGCCGGAATCCCGAACTCGCGCGCCACGATGGCGCCGTGCGACAGGTAGCCGCCGGTTTCCATGACGAGCGCGCCGGCCTTCAGGAACAGCGGCGTCCACGCCGGATCGGTGCTAGGCGCGACCAGGATGTCGCCCGCTTGCAGCGCCGTGCCGGCGGCAGCGTGGTCGACCAGCCGTGCCAGCCCCTGTGCCGAGCCCGCGCCCACCGCGGTGCCGGTCCAGGTCTCTCCGGAGAGAGCGATTGGCGCAGCGGCCGGGACCGCCGCCTCGCCATGTTCGGTAACGATGTCCGGCTCCTGCACGGCGGCCCAATCGCTCAACTGCTGGCGGCGTGCGCGCGCACGCTGGGCGGCAAAGCGCGGCGGCAACGCGCCGGTGCCGGCCGCCACGCATTCGGACAGCGTCAGGTTGAAGATGTCTTCGGGCGCATCGAGTCCTTCCTCGCCGACAAGCCCGTCAGCCAGTTTCAGCAGGCCGATGCGCAACGCTTCCAGATACGCCACCAGCGCGCTGCGTGCCGCTTCGCGCTGGTTGCTGTCGCGCACGGCGCTCTTGAGCATGCCGCGCACGATCGGCCGCAGCCAGAACGGCAGGCGAGCCCACGCACGCTCGGACGCCGCCTGCTGCCGCTGCCGCACGGCGCGCGCATCGCTGCCGATCAGGCCAACTACGAGGTCCAGCAAGTAGTCCGGCTGCTCGCGCCAGCGCGGGTGACGGAAGTAGCTTTCTTCAATGGCGCGATGGCCGTAGCGCTCCAGAAACGCACTGAAATGCTGGCGGAACGGGCTGTGCGCCGGCAGCTGCTGCGCCCATTGCGCGCCGATACGCTTCTCGGCGCGAAGCCAGGGAGCGCTTCGATGTCGGCGGCGGCCGTTTGTGCCAGCGCCATCAGGTCGTAGCTCTGCTGTGCGGTGACGCTGGGTTCCGCGCCGGCCATGAGCGCGGCGGCCAGCGCGTGGCCCTCGCCGGGGCACTGTTTTTCGATCACGTCGACCAGCCCCGAAACGGCGCCGCCCGCCGAGCCCTGCAGGAAGAACAGGCTGTCTGCGCGGCGGGTAATGTTGAAGCGCTCGCGCAGGCAGGTGGCCAGCTCGGCGGTCGCTTCGGGCCATGCGTCTTCGCGCCATTGCGCGGCTTGCTTGCGGGCCCGGTTCAGATCGCTCTGCGCATGGCGGCGTGCCGCGCCTGCTCTCCGTAGATATCGCACGAGCCGCGCGCCGCGCGCCAGCCGCTGCGGCCATGTGGTGCGGGGCAGCGCAATCTCGGGCTGCGTGCCGCCCAGCATGCGGTTGATGGCATCGGGCGCAATGCCGAACGCGTCAAACGCCTCCCACTGCATCAACGAAACATCGAGATACACGTGGCCGCCGAAGAGCCTGGCGCGCTCCAGCCCCGGCAGCAGCGCGTAGCCCGCCAGCGAGTACGCCAGCGTCAGCATCCGGTTGGCCGCATGGCCGTACAGCGACCAGTCGATGGCCGACAGCGGCGAGGGGAACACCTCGCGCGTGTTGCCGCGCGTCCAGAACGTCGGCTGGGTTTGCAGGGCGGGGTAGGTGGAGCGCGCGGCCGTGGTGATCGGGCGCGCCTGCACGATCCAGAAGCGCTGTCCGTCCCACACCCATTCGATGTCATAGCGGGGCTGTGCAAAGTCGAGCGCGCGGGCCGTGTCGCGTGCAACCGTGGCCAAGGCGATGAGCTGCGCCTCGTCCAGCACGGCGCGGCGGGCGTCTTCTGTCGCGGTGTCGGCGAGTGCCGTGCCGCCTTCGGTCAGCGCGTGCGTCATGTGGCGCTTCGTGCCGATCTGGCGTTCAACCACACGCAGCGTGTCGTCTTGCGGCGCGACTTCGAGCCGGTCGACGTCGCCATCGGCGTGGCCGCCCACCAGCGCTTCGCCCAGGCCCCAGTGGGCGTTGATGACGATGTGGTCGTCGCGGCCTGTGAGCGGGTCGCCCGTGAACGCGATGCCTGCGGCCACCGCTGGCAGCATCGGCATGATGACCACGGCCATCGCCGGGTCGGCGGTGTCGATGCCGAAGCGCTCGCGGTATGCCAGCGCCTGCGGTGCCTGCGCGGAGTCCCACACGGCGCGCACCGCTTCTGCCAGCGCCAGCGCCCCGATGACGTTCAGGCGTGTCTCATGAATGCCCGCGAACGAGCGTTGCGCGGAATCCTCCTGTGGCGCGGACGAACGCACAGCCAGCGGCGTGTTCTGCCAGCCGCGCGCCGTCAGCGCTTCGGTGATGGCAGCCAGCACGGTGTTGGGCACGGCATCTCCGCGACTGCGCCTGCGGCTGGCATCTGCGGCCAGCACGAAACCATCGGGCACCGGCACGCCGAGCATCGCCATCCGGCCAAGCTGCCAGCCCTTGCCGCCCACCACTGTGGCGCCGGCCGCCGCCGCAGCCGGCCAATCGAGCACGAGCGGGTCCATCACGCCTCCTTGCGGGCCATGCCGTGCAGGAACAGGTCGATGACGGCGGAGAAGCCCGCGTGCAGGTCGGTGTCCGGACGTGCAAGCCAGCGCATCAGCGCGCCGAGGTACAAGTACTCGAAAAGCGCCGCGAGGTGCTCCGCATCGAGCCGCGTGTCGAGTTCGCCCGAGCGCTGTGCGGCGTCGATGAGTGCCATGAACACCGCTTCGAGCCCGCTGCGCTTGTCTGCGTCACGGTTGCGGGCGGCCAGGTCGGCGCTGGCAAAGCGGTAGCGGAAATACGCGGCCAAATACGGCCGGCGTACGTTGCACCAATCGGCCGAGGCGCACAGCAGCACCGCCAGGCGCGACGCGAAATCCGGCTGAGCCTCGATCTGCGTACGCAATTGCGCGCCGCCCGCCGCAAGCTCGGCGTGGAACTGGTGCGCCAGCAGGGCTTCCTTGACCGGAAAGTGGTTGTACAGCGTGCCCTTGGACACATCGGCCTGCGCGGCAATCTGCTCCATCGTCACGGCGTCGTAACCGTGCTGCTCGAACAGGAAAAGGCCGTGGCCGCCAGGTGGTCCAGCGTCTGGGTGCGCTTGCGTTCGCGGCGGCCGGCTTCGATGGGGGACGAACTGGACGACATGGTGGGCTCGCTATTATTAAACGACGTGCAATTTTATACGTCGTTCAAAAATATGTGCAAGCGGAAACCCGTCTGTAGAATCAGCCTATTCTCCCGGCAACCTTTCGACAGGACCGACCATGTCTGCACTGCGCACGCTGTATCCCCCAATCGAACCGTATGAAACCGGCATGCTGGACGTGGGCGATGGCCACACGATCTATTACGAGCGCGTCGGCACGCCCGGTGCCAAGCCGGCGGTATTCCTGCACGGCGGGCCGGGCGGCGGTGTTTCGGCGGACCACCGCCGCGTGTTCGATCCGGCACGCTACGACGTGATGCTGTTCGACCAGCGCGGCTGCGGGCGGTCCACACCACACGCGGGCCTGGAGGCCAACACCACGTGGCACCTTGTGGCCGATATCGAACGCCTGCGCGCCATTGCCGGCGCCGAGCGCTGGCTCGTCTTTGGCGGCTCGTGGGGCTCGACGTTGGCGCTCGCTTACGCGCAGAAGTATCCGCAGCATGTGAGCGAACTGGTGCTGCGTGGCATCTACACCGTTACGCAGGCCGAGCTGCGCTGGTATTACCAGTACGGCGTGTCGGAGATGTTTCCCGAGAAATGGGCACGCTTTCAGGCGCCCATTCCCGAGGCCGAGCGCGGCGACATGATTGCCGCCTATCGCAAGGTGCTGACCGGCAACGACACCGCCAGGCAGATCGAAGCCGCCCGCGCGTGGAGCGTGTGGGAAGGCGAGACCATCACGCTGCTGCCCGACCCCGCCAACAGCGCGAAGCACGCCGACGACCATTTTGCCCTGGCCTTCGCGCGGCTGGAGAACCACTACTTCACGCACCAATGCTGGCTGGAAGAGGGCCAGCTGCTGCGCGAGGCGCACCGGCTGGCGGGCATTCCTGGCGTGATCGTGCATGGCCGCTACGACATGCCGTGCCCCGCGCGCTATGCGTATGCGCTGCATCAGGCGTGGCCAGATTCGGACTTCCACCTGATCGAAGGTGCGGGCCATGCGTGGTCCGAACCGGGCATCCTCGATCAACTGCTGGCCGCAACGGACCGCTTTGCCGGCAAGTGACCCATGACGGATTCCGCCGACCTGCGTTTCCTGCTCGCCATCCAGGACAACGGCAGCCTGGTGGCGACGGCGCGCGCGTTGGACCTGACGCCGTCGGCCGTCGCAGCGCTTGCAGCAGCTGGAGAGGAAGCTGGGCACACGGTTGGTCGATCGCACCGCGCGCAGCCTGCGCTTTACGCAAGAGGGCGCGCTGCTGTGCGAGCGTGGGGCGGAGCTGATCCGTCAGCTCGACGCGCTGTCGGAGGATTTGCACACACGCCGGGGCGGCCTGGTCGGTACGCTCAAGGTGAATGCCCCGCTGGGGTTTGGGCGACGCTACGTGGCGCCCGTCATTGCGGATTTTCAGCAGCAGCATCCTGATGTCGACATCGAATTGGCGCTCTCCGATGCGCCCCTTGTCGAAGCGGCGGACCGCTTTGATGTGGTGGTGCATATCGGCGCGCTGCAGGTATCGAACCTGGTCGGCCATGCGATTGCGCCGAACGCGCGCTTTGTCTGCGCGTCACCCGCGTTTGTGAAGCGCTTCGGCTTGCCGGAAACGCCCGATGACCTTGCCGCGCTGCCCTGCATCGTGCTGCGCGAGAACAAGGAAGACGTGTCGCTCTGGCACTTCAGCAAGGGCCGCACGAGCCGCAGCGTGCGCGTGCCCAGGCAGCTCATCTGCAACGACGGCGATGTCATTCGCCAATGGGCGTGCGAAGGGCGCGGCGTGATCCTGCGCTCGGAATGGGACGTCGCCGACGACCTGCGCGCAGGCCGCCTCGTGCGGTTGCTGCCCGGCTGGAAGGCGCCGGACGCCAACGTGATCGCCCTTACGCACAACCGCGCGGGGTTGCCGCAACGTACGCGCCACTTCATGCAGGCGCTGCAAAGCCGTTTCAAGCCGCAGCCGCCCTGGCGCGCTTGATGTAGCAACACTGAATCTTTGATTCAAACTGGCTTCACCGAAAGCCGACGTGCGATGCCTACAATCGGTTGCATCGATGTCCACCGATTTGCAGGTCACCAGCGTGAACGCTTCCACCGCCTCCGCCGTTCCTTCCGCCTCCGGCTATCCCAAGGCCGTCCTCTTCGATTTGCTGACCGCGCTGCTCGATTCGTGGTCGCTGTGGAACCGTGCCGCCGGCTCGGAGCAGGCGGGCCGCACATGGCGCGCCGAGTAGTCTGCGGCTGACGTACGGCTGCGGCGCGTACGTTCCTTACGAAGCGATGGTGCGGCAGGCCGCGCAGAACGTCGGCTTGCCGGCTTCCGCGCCCGAAGCGCTGGAAGCCAATTGGCTGCAGCTCACACCGTGGAGCGGCGCTGCGCAAGCGCTGGCTGAACTCCAGCCGCACTGCAAGCTGGCCGTGGTCACCAACTGCTCGGAGCGGCTGGGCCGCCAGGCCGCGGCGCTGCTGCCCATCACCTGGGATGTCGTGATCACGGCCGAGCAGGCCGGTGTGTACAAGCCTGACCCGAAGCCATATCGCATGGCGCTCGAACAGCTTGGCGTGGACGCAGCCGACGCGGCGTTTGTTGCCGGCTCCAGCTACGACATGTTCGGCACGGCGGTGGTCGGCCTGCGCACGTACTGGCACAACCGCATCGGGCTGACGCCGGTGGAGGGAGCACAACTGCCGGAAATCACCTCACCCACGCTCGACGACCTGCTGCCCTGGGCCCGCCGTTTTGCCGCATGAGGATGCAGCCATGACCGCTGATACGCACACACTGGAAACCATCGACACGCCCGCAGCGTTGATCGACCTGCCGCGCATGCAGCACAACATCGCCCGCATGCAGCACCGCATGAACGCGCTGGGCGTGAAATTCCGCCCGCATGTGAAGACCACCAAGTGCCTCGATGTGGTTCGCGCCCAGCTGGCGGCCGGCGCGCAGGGCATTACCGTCTCCACGCTGAAGGAGGCCGAGGCCTTCCTTTGCCGCCGGCATCAAGGACATCCTCTACGCGGTGGGCATTGTGGCCACCAAGTTGCCGCGCGCGATGGCGCTGCGCAAGCGCGGCTGCGATCTCAAGCTTGTGGTCGACAACGCAGAGGCGGCCCACGCTGTGGTCGACTACGCCCGCACACGGCGAGCGCTGCGAGGTGTGGATCGAAGTCGATACCGATGGGCACCGCTCCGGCATCACGCCCGAGCAGGACGCGCTGCTGCAAGTCGGTCGCATCCTGAAGGACGGCGGCATCGACGTAGGCGGCGTGATGACGCATGCCGGCTCCAGCTACGACCTGAACGACCGCGCCGCGCTGGCTGCCCTGGCCGAGCAGGAGCGTGCCGGTTGCGTGCGCGCGGCACAGCGCCTGCGCGAAGCCGGGGTGCCCTGCGCAGCGGTGAGCGTAGGTTCCACGCCAACGGCATTGGCCACCGAGCACCTCGAAGGCGTGACGGAGGTGCGCGCCGGCGTCTATGTGTTCTTCGATCTGGTCATGCACAACGTGGGGGTGTGCGCGATGGACGAGATTGCGCTGAGCGTGCTGACCACCGTGATCGGCCATCAGCCCGACAAAGGCTGGGTGATTGTCGACGCCGGATGGATGGCGATGAGCCGCGACCGTGGCACCGCCAAGCAGTCGCATGACTTTGGCTATGGGCAGCCGTGCGCGCTAGACGGCACGCCGTTGGAGGGGCTGACGCTCATCGGCGCGAACCAGGAGCACGGCATTCTGGCGGCCAGCGATGGCTCGGTGCGTGACGACCTCGTGGCGCGTTTCCCGGTCGGCACGAAGCTGCGTGTGCTGCCGAACCATGCGTGCGCCACGGGCGCGCAGTTCCCGGAATACCAGGCGGTGTCGTCGCGGGGTGCGGTGCAGACGTGGGCGCGGTTCCACGGCTGGTGAGTCGTCCGCCCGGCATGTCAAAAAGCAAAAGGCCCGCAGGAATACCGCGGGCCTTTTGCTTGAATCCAATCTGCCGAATGTGCCTCGGTCGCGTCTGACGCGTCCGATAGGCCGGGAGCGACTCGGAACCAGCGCCGTCAGCGGCAAGGTGTCGGAATTGTAAATGCACCGTCCGGCGGCGCGCTGTAGCACATTTGTTCTACAGAGCGGCGCCGTAGCGTTCGTATACTTGGTTGCACCAAGCCAGTTGAACCCGCCGTGGCAGCGCGATGGCGCATCTGCGGCGGGCTACATGACATGCAACCCACACCTTCCACACTCTGGCTGACCGGGCTGAGCGCCGCCGGCAAAACCACCTTGGCGCTGGCCGTGGCCGAGACGCTGACGTCGCGGGGCCTGCCGTGTCGCGTACTCGATGGCGGTGCCTTGCGCCAGCAGCTCTGCGCGGACCTTGGTTTCTCGCGCGCGGATCGCAGCGAACACGCGCGCCGCGTGGCGCAGTGGTGCGCGCAGATGAACAACACCGGGACGTGGGCCATTGCTGCACTCATCTCGCCATACCGTGAAGACCGGAGCGCGCGCGACAGATGGTGGGCGCGTCACGCTTCTTCGAGGTGCATGTCGCGACACCGCTGCCGGTGTGTGAAGCGCGCGACCCGAAGGGTTTGTACCGCATGGCCCGAGCCGGAACGATCGCCAATCTCACGGGCGTTGGCGAGCCCTACGAGCCGCCGTTACATCCACAGTTGATGGTGGATACCGGCGTGCAATCCGTTGAAGAGTGTGTTGCACGGGCATTGGCCCTGCTTGGGATGCAGGAAGCCGTTACGGCTTGATGCAATGCACTCCTGCACGATGCGCAGGATATGCAGCGCGCTGGACGGGTCCAGCTACGGCAGCGACGGCAGCTTCTGGACCTCGCAACCGGGTAGCTCAGTCCTAGCTGAGGGCGGCCGAGTGATGGTTGAATATTCCGTGCTTTGTCATGCCGGCATTACACCGGCGCGCTTGCAGAAATGGCTTCGAGCGGGCCCGGACGCCCCAGCAGATAGCCTTGGCCGTTACGGACGCCAAGGTCGGCCAGCATTGTTCTCTGAGGTTCTGTCTCGATACCTTCGGCGACGAGGTCGCACCGTATTTCATTGGCGAACGTCACCATGGCCTTCAGGAGCGCGCGCTTGATCGGGTCGTCTTCCAGGTTGGTCGTCAGATAGGCGTCGAGTTTGATGAGATCCGGTTTGAGCGCAATGATGTGGTTCATCGTCGAGTAACCCGACCCGGCGTCGTCAATGGCGATACGGATCAGGTGGCGACGCAGCGGCAGAAGCGCTTCGTGCAGGCTGGGGTAGTCGTCGACCAGGGCATGCTCGGTAATTTCCAGGACGAGGCGATGAGGTGGAACGTCATGTACCAACGCTTCCAGCTTGCCGCTGAGCACCGTGGCAGGAGAGACGTTCACTGCCAGATAGGCACCGCCAATCGCGTGCAATGCGTGCAGGCCTTTCTTGATGGCAAGCATTTCGAGTTCAACGCCAAGACCGACTTCCCAGGCATCCGCAAACCAGCGATACGGGGGCCGTTGCTGCCCGCCGGGAAACCGCGATAACGCTTCGAGTCCGACCAGGCGTCCGTCCACCAAAGACCGTATGGGCTGAAAGAAGATGGAGAGCTGGTCGTCTTCGATCGTCCGTTGTACGCGCGACAGCTTTTCGCTGATCTGCCGTGTCGCGGCCTTATGTCGTTCGATCTGGCGCGCGATCACGCCAGCGAACGCGGTCATGAGCTCCAGGTCGCGGGAGTTCAGTGAGTCATCCGGTTGGTCACTGAAACAGCAGAACGTGCCGAACACGGTGCCGTCGGCCAATTGAATCGGCACGCTGATATGAGCGCCGACGGGAAATGCGGCGGTGATGGGCAACGCGCGCGCGGCTGGCAGGTCGGCGGCGTCCTGTATCAGCGGCGGCAGGCGGCCGTCGATCACTCGGGCGCAATAGCTGTCGGCAAGGGGGCCGGAATCGCCCGCGCTGAAGGGAGGATGTTCGGCGCTGCTATCGACATACCGGAAAACCCGCTCCGTCCCGACAAACTCGGAGACGAACGCGAACGGCATTCCCAAATGACTTCGCACGGCACGCAGGATTTGCGCAATGTGGGCAGTCGCCTCAAGGTCGGCTTCGAGGAGGCTGCTGGTGAGAAGGTGCTCCAAATTCCTCTCTCCTTGGCTGGATCATTCTCCGGCAAGTGACGGTCTCCCTTCGCCGCATGAATGGGAGCGCCACGGGGCAGTATGTCCGGCAAACGCCCGTATTACGCACGAGGAGTGTGTCGGACTGAACTCTAGATTATTTTGCGACCGATGCAGTTAACGCCGATATTCCCGCCTTAATAGGGATTTATACGCATCTGCCTGGGCAAAAATCCTGTCGATAAATACACAAACGGCCCGGGAATCAGCAGGGGGTCGACAGCGAACACTCCCGTCTTGCAGGAAGCATGCCAAACATGCCGGACATTACCCAACCCCAGTTATCCGACGCCATTGCGCAATTGGTAAGTTGCGGCGTGTTTTCTGTGGATCGTCAAATGCACATTCTGTCGTGGAACCGCTTTATGCAATATCACAGCGGTTTCTCCGGCGACGATGTGATCGGTAAGGACATGTTTGCCCTGTTTCCGGAGTTACCCGAGAAATGGTTGCGCAAGAAAATCGAGAGCGTATTTGTTCTGGGTGTCTCTGCGTACACTTCCTGGGAGCACCGCCCGTATTTGTTCCGTTTTCGGCACACGCGGCCCATTACCGACACGATTGAATGGATGCAGCAGAACTGCAGCTTTATTCCGATCGAAGACGGAAATGGTGCGGTCATCGC
>NZ_JAPNUG010000019.1:0-39104 GCF_036631435.1 Ralstonia sp. 1B3
GTGCGCGGCCAGGGCGCCGTCGATCAGGATTTCGCGCCAGGTGGGGTGTGAGGACATGGCAACTACGCTTTTATCCATGCAGACATGACGATCTATTCTCTTACAATAGCCCGCGTTTCCGGTCCTTTCCCTGCCCGTTGCAATGTCCAAATCGCCGACCACCCCGAAAGCTGATCTGCCGCAATCCGCAGCCAATGAGGACGCCGGCAAGGGCGGGCCGATCGTGTCTTCGTCACACTTGGTGTCGGCGCGCAGCCCGGAGCTGTCGGAGTTCGAGTTTGCGCTCAACACCGCCTACAACGCCTACAACCGCTGGTGCGTGCGCTGCATGGCCGCCGCCGGCGTGCGCGACCTGACCTTCCTCGACGTGCTGGTGGTGCACCACGTCAACCACCGTGGCCGCGCCAAGCGCCTGGCCGACATCTGCTTCGTGCTCAACGTGGAAGACACCCACCTCGTCACGTATTCGCTCAAGAAACTGCAGGGGATGGACCTGGTGGAGGGCACGCGCAACGGCAAGGAAGTCACCTACACGACCACCGAAGCCGGCGAAAAGGCCTGCGCCCGGTACCGCGAGATCCGCGAGCAGTGCCTGACCAGCAATATTTCGCCCAGCGGCGAGGAAAATGCCGAAATTGGCGAACTGGCGCGCCTGCTGCGCGTGCTGACGGGCCTGTACGAGCAGGCGGCACGGTCCGCCACGTCGCTGTAAAACGGGCGTTTTCGACAATTTCCGGCCGAGGCAGGCGCATTTCAGGCCGATTTGAGGGTCGGTAACAAGGGCCGGGCAAGGTACAATAGCGGTTTTCCCGCGCACGCCGGGAAGTCCCTCCTTCCAGCTACTGCCTGCCTTGCCCACCATGGCGCATTTCTCGTGCTTTCCCGGCGCTCTCGCGCTGTCCGCCTTCCGCCAGCAACGCCTGCTTTCCACCCTCAAGCGCATCGATCCGGACATCGACGCCGTCAGTGCCCAATACCTGCACTTCGTGGCCGCCGATACGCCGCTGTCGGCCGATGAAGCCGCCCGTGTGCAAGCGCTGCTGACCTACGGTTCGCCCGCCCCGGCCGATGTCGAGGGTGACCGCTTTGTGGTGATCCCGCGTTTCGGCACGATCTCGCCGTGGGCCAGCAAGGCGACGGAAATCGCCCGCCACTGCGCACTGCCGCAAATCCATCGCATCGAGCGCGGCGTGGAATTCACCGTCACGTGCAAGAAGGGCCTCATCCGCAGCCTGACCGGCGCTGCCAAGCACCTCGACGACGCCACTCGCGCCGCCGTCGCCGAGCATCTGCACGATCGCATGACCGAAACCGTCATCGACTCGCGCGAAGCCGGCTACGGCCTGTTCGACGTGTTGCCCGCCAAGGCATTGCGCTTTGTCGATATCGCCGGTGGCCAGGATGCTGGTCGTCGTGCCTTGGAAGCCGCCAACGTCGAGATGGGCCTGGCGCTCTCCGACGATGAAATCGACTACCTGGTCGACGCCTACCGCAAGCTCGAACGCAACCCGACCGACGTCGAGCTGATGATGTTTGCGCAGGCCAACAGCGAGCACTGCCGCCACAAGATCTTCAACGCCGACTGGACCATCGACGGCGAAACGCAGGACAAATCGCTCTTCGCGATGATCCGCAACACGCACCAGCTTGCGCCGCAGGGCACGATCGTCGCGTATTCGGACAACGCCGCCGTGATGGAAGGCGGCATGGCCGAGCGCTGGTTCCCGCATGCGGGCACCGAAGGCGAGACGGGCGTGCCGCAATACGGCCGCCGCGAAGCCCTCACGCATACGCTGATGAAGGTGGAGACGCATAACCACCCGACGGCCATTTCGCCGTTCCCGGGCGCGTCGACGGGCGCGGGCGGTGAAATCCGCGACGAAGGCGCGACGGGCCGCGGCGCCAAGCCCAAGGCCGGTCTGACAGGCTTTACGGTGTCGAACCTGCTGCTGCCGGAAGCCGTGCAATCGTGGGAAAACGCGCGCGATACCGCCCAGCCCGTGGCGCACCGCAATCCGAATGAAGCCGCACCGGGCCCCGTCGGCAAGCCTGACCGCATCGCCTCGCCGCTGCAGATCATGATCGAAGGCCCGATCGGCGGCGCCGCGTTCAACAACGAATTCGGCCGGCCCAACCTCGGCGGCTACTTCCGTGTCTACGAGCAGAACGTCGGCGGCACCGTGCGCGGCTATCACAAGCCGATCATGATCGCCGGCGGCATCGGCAACATCGATGCCGGCCACACGCACAAGCACGGCCTGCCGGCCGGCACGCTGCTGATTCAGCTGGGTGGCCCCGGCATGCGCATCGGCATGGGCGGCGGTGCTGCCAGCTCGATGGCCACCGGCACCAATACCGCCGACCTGGACTTCGATTCCGTCCAGCGCGGCAACCCCGAAATGCAGCGCCGCGCGCAGGAAGTCATCAACGCGTGCTGGGCGCTGGGTGAGGACAACCCGATCCTGTCGATCCACGACGTTGGCGCGGGCGGCATCTCCAACGCCTTCCCGGAACTCGTCGATGGTGCCGACAAGGGCGCGCGCTTCGACCTGCGTCAGGTGCATCTGGAAGAGTCCGGCCTGAGCCCGGCAGAAATCTGGTGCAACGAATCGCAAGAGCGCTACACGCTGGCGATTGCCCCGGCGATTTCCCGCGCTTCCAGGCCATGTGCGAGCGCGAGCGCGCGCCGTTCTCGGTGGTCGGTTTCGCCACGGACGAGCAGCAGCTGCAAGTCGTCGACAGCGACACCGCAGCCGATCTGCCCGAGCACTTCCCGGTCAACATGCCGATGGACGTGCTGCTCGGCAAGCCGCCGCGCATGCACCGTGACGTGCGCCGCGTTGCGCAGGAACTGCCGGAAGTCGATGTCACCGGCCTGGACCTGGAAGTCGTTGCACGCGACGTGCTGCGTCATCCGACGGTGGCCAGCAAGTCGTTCCTGATCACCATCGGCGACCGCACTGTGGGCGGCCTGAACACGCGCGACCAGATGGTCGGCCCGTGGCAGGTGCCGGTGGCCGACGTGGCCGTCACCACGCTCGACTACAAGGGCTACGCCGGCGAGGCGATGACGATGGGCGAGCGCACGCCGCTGGCTGTCATCAACGCACCGGCATCGGGCCGCATGGCCATCGGCGAGTCCATCACCAACATCGCCGCTGCGCCGATCGACTCGCTCACGCGACTGAAGCTGTCGGCCAACTGGATGGCGGCCTGCGGCGTGAATGGTGAAGACGCCCGCCTGTACGACACGGTCAAGGCGGTCGGCATGGAGCTGTGCCCGGCACTGGGCATCAGCATTCCGGTGGGCAAGGATTCGCTGTCGATGCGCACCAAGTGGGAAGACGACGGCGCAGCGAAGGAAGTCGTCGCGCCGGTCTCGCTGATCGTCTCGGCGTTTGCCCCGGTGACGGATGTGCGCAAGACGCTCACGCCGCAGCTCAAGCAAGTGGAATCGGCCAACGCGCCGGCAGACACCACGCTGATCCTGATCGACCTGGGCCGCGGGAAGAACCGCATGGGCGGCAGCATCCTGGCGCAGGTCACGGAGCAGATCGGCAACAGCGTGCCCGACGTGGACGACGCCGAAGACCTCAAACGCTTCTTCGCCGCCATCCAGCAACTGAACGCAAGCGGTTCGCTCCTGGCGTATCACGACCGCTCCGACGGCGGCCTGTGGGCAACCGTCTGCGAAATGGCCTTCGCCGGCCACTGCGGCGTGTCGATCAACGTCGACATGCTCACGCTCGACGGCGCGCATGAATCCGACTACGGCGACGCCAAGAACTGGGCGCAGCAAGTTTCCGGCCGCGCGCCGACCTGACGCTGCGCGCGCTGTTTGCCGAAGAACTCGGTGCCGTCATCCAGGTGCCGCTGGCCCAGCGCGACGCCGTCTTTGCGGTGCTGCGCGAGCACGGCCTGGCCGGTTGCAGCCACGTGATCGGCGCGCCCAACGCCAACGACTACATCGAAATCTGGCGCGACGCCAAGAAGGTGTTCAGCGCGTCGCGCATCGAACTGCAACGCACCTGGACGGACGTCTCCTGGCGCATCGCCAGCCTGCGCGACAACCCCGAGTGCACGCAGAGTGAATACGACCGCATCCTCGACGCTGAAGACCCGGGCATCTCGCCCAAGCTCACGTTCGACATTGCGGAAGACGTGGCCGCACCGTTCATCGCCACGGGCGCCCGCCCGCGCATGGCGATCCTGCGCGAGCAAGGCGTGAACTCGCAGATCGAAATGGCCTACGCGATGGACAAGGCCGGCTTCGACACCTACGACGTCCACATGAGCGACCTGCTGGCCGGTCGCACGAACCTCGCCAGCTTCAAGGGCTTCGTCGCCTGCGGCGGTTTCAGCTACGGCGATGTGCTCGGCGCGGGCGAAGGCTGGGCGAAAACGATCCTCTTCAACAGCATGCTCGCCGAGCAGTTCGCCGCCTTCTTCAACCGCACCGATTCGATTGCGCTGGGCGTGTGCAACGGCTGCCAGATGATGGCGAACCTCGCCCCGATCATCCCGGGCGCCGGCGCATGGCCGAAGTTCACGCGCAACCAGTCGGAGCAGTACGAAGGCCGTCTGGTGACCGTGCAGGTGGAGGCATCGCCGTCGATCTTCTACGCGGGCATGGAAGGCAGCCGCATTCCCATCGTCGTCGCGCACGGCGAAGGCTATGCCGACTTCTCGCAGCAAGGCGACATCGGCAAGGTCGCCGTCGGCCTGCGCTACGTCGACAACCGTGGCGAAGTCACGCAGACGTACCCGCTGAACCCGAACGGCTCGCCGCAGGGCATTGCTTCGGTGACGACGCATGACGGCCGTTTCACGGCCCTGATGCCGCATCCGGAACGCGTGTTCCGCGCCGTGCAGATGAGCTGGCATCCGAAGGAATGGGAAGCCGCCGGCGACGGCAGCAGCCCGTGGATGCGGATGTTCCGCAACGCGCGGAAGTGGATGGCGTAAGCAGTCCGCTCAGCAGCAAACGAAAAACGCGCCGGGGCGACTCGGCGCGTTTTTTTGCCTTCCGTCGGGCAGATTGAGCCCGCGCAGCCACCCTGACCAATAGCCCGGGCAATATTTCCCAGGCAAGTGTTATATTTCGCGCGCATGCGCCCCGGCCTATGAGCCGAAAACGCAGTACCCGCCGCCGGCGCGCCAGAGAACGACAACACAAAACGGGTCACCCGCGCCACGGTCCTGCCTCTCAACGGCCAGCGCCCGACCCATGGGTCTATGCAACGAGGGGATCGACATGAACCGGGTCTATCGGCTGGTCTGGAGCCGCAGCTTGCGCGCTCCGCAAGTGGTATCGGAACTGACAAAAGCGTCGCACGGGGGTGTTGACGCCACCGGCGACACGACGCGCACGCGTCGGCGAGCCTCCATCGTTTCAATCAGCGTATCGCTTGGGCTGGCCGGCGCAGCGCTCCCAGGCTGGGCCGCGACGTGCTCGCCCAGCACGATCGCAAACTGCAGCGCGGCCGGCGGCGCCGGCATCCCGAACCGCAGCGGCAATGGGGGCAGCGGTAACGGCGGTGGCGGCGGTTCGTCCGGGCTGGGCAACGGCGGCGCAACGGTGCAGATCCCTGGCGGTGCAACGTCAGGTGGGACTGGCGGCACCGGGGCCCTCAACGACAGCGGCCAAAACGGCCCCGGCGGGGCGCCGGCAGTGGTGCTCGCTGGCGATGCGGTGGTCAATACGAACGTACAAGGCGGGGCGGGCCAAGCGTTCGACGGATTCAATTTCGCTGGCGGTGCCGGGGCGGCGGCGCCGGCGTGTACTCCACGGGCACCAGCGTCACGGTCAACAGCGGCATGACCGTTCAGGGTGGCGCCGGCGGAAATGGCGGAGCCGGCACATCGGGGCCGGCCTCCAACGGCGGCGGCGGCGGCGGCGGTGGCGCTGCCCTGGTGATGGTGACGCCGGCGGCCGATGTCAACAACCAGGGGACGCTGGTCGGTGGCAATGGCGGTAACGGAGGGGGCGGCGGAAACCCGGGCGGCGGCGGTGGCGGTGGCGATGGGTTGCTGACCTTGGGTTCCGGCACCCAGGTGACCAACATTGGGACGATCGTGGGCGGTGTTGGCGGCGCTGCGGGTGGCGGCGGCAGCACGGCCGGTGCCAGTGGCGCGGGCGTCAACCTGGCTGCCGGGTTCAACGTGCTCACCAATGTCGGCACGATTACCGGCGGCGCGGGCAACGGCGGTGCCGCGGGCGCGGGTGTCATCGCCAACGGCGCGGTCATCGTCAATGGCGGCACGATCAGCGGCGGGTTGTTCAGCGACGGCGTGACGCGGGCGGCGGCCATCCAGTTCAACGGGACGAACAACACGCTGCAACTGGTGACGGGTTCCAACATCATCGGCAACCTCGACGTGGCAGCGGGCGCAGTGGCCAAGATCACCGCCGGCAGCGCAGGCCTCTCGTTGTCCAACAACGTCACGCTAGGCGACGCCACGTCGCGCGTCACGCTCGATTCGACCACGACGAACCTCGTGGTGTCAGGCGTCATATCGGGCGCGGGCAGCGTGGGCGTCACCGGCAGTCGAACGATCACGCTGACGGGCGACAACACCTATACGGGCGCGACCACCATCACCACCGGCACGCTGCAGATCGGCAACGGCGGCACCACCGGCTCGGTGGCGGGCAATATCGTCAACAACGGCACGCTCGCGTTCAACCGCAGCGATACGGTTACGTACGCCGGCACCATCAGCGGCTCCGGCAATCTGGTGCAGGCCGGGGCTGGCACGCTCACCATCTCAGGCACGGCAGGCTATGCCGGCAGTACCACCATCAATGCGGGCACGCTGGCGTTGTCAGGCGCCGGCAGCATTGCCGCCTCCAGCGGCGTGGTCAACAACGGCACCTTCGATATCTCTGGGACGACCTCCGGCGCCACCATCAACGCCTTGACCGGCACGGGCACGGTCGCCCTGGGCAGCCGGAACCTCACGCTGGCCAACGCAGCCGGTACCTTCAGCGGCGCGATTGTCGGCGCGGGTGGCCTCACGGTCTCGGCTGGCACGCAGACGCTGTCGGGTGTGAACGTATTCACCGGCGCAACGACGATCAGCGGCGGCACGCTGGCGTTGTCGGGAGCCGGCAGCATTGCGGCTTCCGGCGGCGTGGTGAACAACGGCACCTTTGACATCGCCGGGACGACCTCGGGCGCCACCATCAGCGCCTTGACGGGCACAGGTGCCGTCGCTCTGGGTGGCCAGACGCTGATATTGGCGAATGCAGCGGGCACGTTCAGCGGCGCGATCGGCGGGACGGGTGGCCTTACGGTCAGCGGTGGCACGCAAACGCTGTCGGGGGTCAATGGATTTACCGGTTCGATGTCGATCAATGCGGGCACGCTGGCACTGTCGGGTGCCGGCAGCATTGCGGCTTCGAACAGCGTCGTGAACAACGGCACGTTCGACATCTCGGGCACGACGTCCGGCACCACCATCAATGCATTGACGGGCTCGGGCAGTGTCGCCCTGGGCAGCCGGACCCTCACGCTCGCCAACGCGGCGGGTACTTTCAGCGGCGCGATCAGCGGTACGGGCGGCCTCACGCTGGACGGCGGCACGCAAACACTGTCCGGCGTGAACACCTATGGCGGTGCAACGACGATCAACGCCGGCACGCTGGCGTTGACGGGTGCCGGCCGCCTGGCGTCGGGTACGACGATCACGCTCACGGGCGCAACTTCGGCACTCGATCTGTCCGCAGGCGCCAACCAGACGGTCGCGCATCTCTCGGGCGTGGCCGGCAGCCGCGTGGTGCTGAATGGCAGCGCGCTGACGCTGGCTGACGATTCGTCTCAAACCTTCAGCGGCAGCCTGGGCGGCAATGGGTCGTTGATCAAGCAGGGTACGGGCACGCTCACGCTCAACGGTGTCAGCAGCGGCTTCTCGGGGTCGACCACGGTGGCTGGCGGCACGCTGGCCGTCGGCGACGCGGCAAACGCCAGTGCCGTGCTTGGCGGCAATGTCCTGGTGAACGCGCTGGGCACGCTGCGCGGCCACGGCACGGTTTCGGGCGACGTGAGCAGCAGCGGGGTGGTCGCGCCCGGCGGTTCCATCGGCACGCTCTCGATCGGCGGCAACTACACGCAGGGCTCGACTGGGACGCTCGCCATCGAGGTCAGCCCGACGGATGCCTCGCAACTGCGTGTGGGCGGTGCCGCGGCGCTCGGCGGGTCGCTTGCCATCGTGTTCGATCCGGGCACCTATACCGCGCGCCGCTACACCGTGCTGAGCGCCGGCAGCGGCGTGACCGGCCGCTTCGCAAACGTCAGCACGGCAACGGCAGGAGCCAACCTCGGTACGTTGCAGACCTCGGTGGACTACGGAACGAATGCGGTCGATCTGCTCCTCGCAGAAGCGACAGCGCCCGGCACCCCAGGCAGCCCGACCGTGGTCGCACCGACAAAGACCTCCATCTACACGGCGCTAGGCACCACGGCGCTGCTGCAGGCGCAGGGCGCCAACGCCGCGCTGCTCGGCCGGTTGTCCGGGCCCCAAGGCGCGCTGGGCGGCTCCAACAACGTATGGGCTACGGCCAGCGGCTCCAGCACGAAGGTGGGCGGCACAGGCAATGCGCCAGGCTTCCTCACGCACGCCTATGGGTTCCTCGCCGGAGCGGAGGGCCGCATGGGCGCAGCCACCGTCGGCGCCGCGGGCGGCTACACGCACACCACGCTCGGCGAAGACACGACCGGCGCATCGGGCGCCATCGACACGCTCCGCGTGGCCCTTTACGGCGCGCAGCCGATGGGCGCCGTCAACCTGTCGGCCACGATCGGCTACGGGCTCGACTTCTTCTCGCAGAAGCGGCCGTTCGGCAGCGTGGGCACCGCGGAGGGCGACCATCTCGCGCACGAATTCACGGCCGCCATGCAGGCCAGCTTGCCCATGGAGATGGGCGGCCTCCGCCTCGCGCCGCACGTTGGCATGCGCTATGCCTATGTGCGCGGCAGCGGCTTCGGAGAGGACGGCGCCAACGGCCAGAACCTGCAAGTCGGCCCGGACAGCGCGCGCAGTCTCCAGCCGTATGTGGGCGTCACGCTCGACAAGGCCTTCGGCGATGTGCGGCCCGTCAACGTGCAGCTTCGCTTGGGCTATGCGCACGAGCTGATGAACGCCGGCCGCGTCGTCCAGGTGCAGAGCCAGGACGGCACCGTGTTCGCGGCCCCGGGCACCGATCTGCCCCGTTCGTTCCTGACGACGGGGGCCAGCGTCACGCTCCAGGCAGCCAAGGCAACCACGGTGTCGTTGGGCGTGGATGCCACCATCAACACGAGCCACGTGTCTGCGCAGTCTGCGTACGTGCGGGTCAACCATCGGTTTTAACGGAAGCCGCGTGCTGAAAGAAAAAACGCGCCGACGTGATCTCGGCGCGTTTTTCTCACCAGCATCAGCGGCGCGCCTATCGACCAAACCGGTCGACAACGCTGCGCCACAACGCATCGCGCTCCGCGCCCAGGTGCGCGCCGCTCGCATCGCCCGCCGCGTCCTGGCCCACCGCAAGATGAACCATGGTGAGCCTGGACTGCGGGTCCACGTAGATCGCCTGCCCATGGACGCCGAGCAGCACGAATCGCCGCGCCTCTCCCGGCAGAAGCCAGACCTGGTAGCCATAGCCGTAATAGCGGCTGCCGTGATACGTCATCTGCCCCGGGCGAAACGCATCGGGCTGGCGCGCTGCGTCGGTCATGTCGAGCAGGAAGTCGCGCGGCACGACTTGCCGGCCTTGCACCACGCCATCGTTGGCCAGCATGGACCCGAGGCGCGCGTAGTCCCGCGCCGTCGCGTTGAAGCCGCCTTGTGCAAACGCCGATCCGTCGGATTGGCGCAGGAGGTAGGTCGCCTTGGCTTCGGCCCCCATCGGCTTCCATAGCTTGTGGTCAACGAAGTCGCACAGGCTGCGGTGCGTCGCCGCCTGCAGCACGAGCGCCAACACTTCGGTTTGCGCGCCCGCATAGTTGAAGCGCGTGCCCGGTGCGTCGGCGCGCTCGTGGACCTGGGCCGCTGCCGCGAGCACGCCTTGCTTCGCTGCCGTCTTGAGGAAGCGTGCCCGGTCGTCGGTGGGCGTGTAGTCCTCGACGTACTTCGCCCCGGAGGCCATGCGCAGCAGATCGACGATGCGCGTTCCACCGTACAGCGTGCCTGCCAGTTCGGGCACGTATTGGTCCACACGGTCATCCAGCGAGCGCAGGCTTCCATCCTCCAGCGCCTTGCCGATGGCCAGTGCAACCAGCGTCTTGGCCATCGAGTTGGACAGCATGCGCATGTCGCGCGTGCGGTCGTAGCCGTAATGCTCGGCCAGGATGACGCCGTCCTGAACGATCAGCACGGCGGTCGCGCGCTGATGCTCCATGTAGTCCGCAAGCGTGTAGTCATGGTTGCGGAAGCGATACCGGACATCCGCCTCCTTTTCTGCAGTCTTGAGCGGTGCCGGTTGCTCGGCTGGCGCCAGGTCGCAAGACGGCGAGATACGGTCCATGCCGCTGAAGGCGCCCACGATGTACTGCGCCTCGTGGATGCGCGCCGCGCTTGGCGCAAGCGGATAGCCTTGCGCCTTGCCGAGTCGATCTTCATCGGGAGAGGCGATGGCGACACTGCACGCGAGCAGCGCGCACGTTGCGCAATATCGGAGAGCTTTCATGACCGGGGCAGGGGTGAGGTTGCGGGCGGCGGCAAGCCGTGAGACTACACCGGCCGCAAGTCGGCGTGCCTACGCATTCATGCCCAGCGGTTCCAGATACGGGCCCAACAACTCGCTCATCCAGTTCATGAAGACCTGCACCCGAACCGGCAGATTCCGCCGGTTCGGATACACCAGCGACACCGGCATCGGCGGCGGCCGAAAGTCGGGCATGACGTCGAGGAGCGTACCGTCCGCAATCGCCGACGACAGCCCCGCGTACACCGGCGCCTGGATCATCCCCAGCCCCGCGCGGCACGCTGCGTCGTAGCTCTCGGCCGAGTTGACCGTCACCGCGCCTTTCATCGGCCGGAACGCCGAGCGGCCGTCCACCGTGTATTCCCACCCCGGCGACTTCGTCCCCAGCGTCTGCACGTAATGAACGATGCGATGGTGGTCGAGGTCATCGAGCGTTTTCGGCATGCCATAGCGCGCGATGTAGGCCGGGCTGGCGCAGTTCACCTGATGCAACTGGCCGAGCGGGCGGGCGATGAGGCTGCTGTCGGTCAGGGTGCCGATGCGCAGTACGCAGTCGAAGCCTTCGCGTACCGGGTCGACGCGGCGGTCGGTGCTGGAGAGTTCGATTTCCAGCTCGGGGTGGGCATCGAGCAGCGCGGGCAGGGCGGGGATGACGATGCGGCGTGCAACGCCGACCGGCATGTCGACCCGTAGGCGTCCGCGCAGGGCCTGCGTGCTCTGGCGGAACATGGTCTGCAGTTCGTCCATGTCGGCCAGCAGATCCTGGCAGCGCTCGTAGAACGTCTGGCCGTCCTGCGTGAGCTGCACCTTGCGGGTGGTCCGGTGCAGCAGACGCGTGCCGAGCATCGTTTCCAGCTGCTGCACCGCCACCGAGGCGGCCGGCTTGGGAATGCTCAAGGCTTCGGCGGCGCGCGTAAAGCTGGCAAGTTCAGCCACGCGCACAAAAATCTGCATGGCTTCGAGTCGGTTAGTGGACATGGCGGACGGGTTGATTGTTATTTGTGGGCAAACACAGCGATAGGATAAGCGAGATTTATTCTTTGTTTGTCGCCCAATACCATGCTCTCACGGTGTTCGACACCCAACCCAAAACCAACCGGAGAGCAAACATGACGCAGACCCATACCCCCATCGCGATCGTCACCGGCGGCAGCCGCGGCCTTGGCAAGAACATGGTGCAGAAGCTGGCCCAGCGCGGCACCGACGTGATCTTCACCTACCGCAGCAACCGCGCCGAAGCCGACGCCCTTGTCGCTGAACTGACAGCCCAGGGCCGCCGTGCCGCCGCGTTGCAGCTCGACGCCGGCAAGATCGCCACGTTCCCCGCCTTTGCCGAGGCCGTGCGCGGCGTGCTGGCGCAGTGGAAGGCCGAGCGCTTCGATTACCTCGTCAACAACGCTGGCGTTGGCGTGCATGCCGCCGTGGCCGAAACCACCGAAGCCCAGTTCGACGAGCTGATGAACGTGCATTTCAAGGGCGTGTTCTTCCTCACGCAGATCCTGCTGCCGCTCATGGCGGACGGCGGGCGCATCGTCAATATCTCGTCGGGGCTGGCGCGCTTTGCGCTGCCGGGCTACGGCGCGTATGCGGCAATGAAGGGCGCGGTGGAGGTGCTCACGCGCTATCTGGCGAAGGAACTCGGCCCGCGCGGCATTGCCGTGAACGTGGTGGCGCCGGGCGCCATCGAGACCGACTTTGGCGGCGGTGCCGTGCGCGACAACGCGAGCCTCAATGCGATGGTCGCGTCCAATACGGCGCTGGGGCGTGCTGGGCTGCCGGACGATATTGGCGGTGTGGTGGCCTCGTTGCTGTCGCCGGACAACCGGTGGATCAATGCGCAGCGTATTGAGGCGTCGGGCGGGATGTTCCTGTAAGCAGCGGCAGACCGCGACACTCGGCGGTCTGCCGTCCCGCTGTCGAGCTCTGGGCTCGGGGCGCTGAGCAAAAAGCTCCATGCGTCGAGCTCTGAGCTCGGGGCGCCGAGCAAAAAGCTCCGTGTGTCGAGCTCTGAGCTCGGCGTGCCGAGCAAAAGCTCCGTGTGTCGAGCTCTGAGCTCGGGGCGCCGAGCAAAAAGCTCCGTGTGTCGAGCTCTGAGCTCGGGGCGCCGAGCAAAAAGCTCCGTGCGTCGAGCTCTGAGCTCGGCGTGCCGAGAAAATTGCTCCGCGTGTTGAGTTCGGAATTTGGAACTGGTGGTTTGATGGGTTGGCGCGGCGGCGCATCCTTTGTTTCCCCCGCCGGGGGCGACTTACTTTCTTTGTCTTGCCAAAGAAAGTAAGCAAAGAAAGGCGCGCCCGAGATGGCGACTTCCCCTTGGATTTTGTAACCGGGCGGAGACGGGGAAAACTCGCTGCGCTCAGACAGTTCCCCGTCTTTTTTCCGCCCGCTTACAAAAATCCAAGGCGCCATCAAGGGCAGGAACGTCAACGGCCACACCGTCGGTGTGCTGGCCTGGGTGGCACTGGTTTGCTGCTGGTGTTGCTTGCTTTGCTTTGCGTTGTGCTGTTGGTGCCTGCTGCACTGGTGATCGATGGTTTGGCCTTTGACGTTCCTGCCCTATGCGGCGCCTTGAATTTCTGTTGCAAGGAGGAAAAAGGAAGGGAAACTGTTTGAGCGCAGCGAGTTTTTCCCTTCCCCTCCTTGCGACATAAATTCAAGGAATCTTTCGCCGCATCGGGCGCGCTTTCTTTGCTTACTTTCTTTGGCAAGACAAAGAAAGTGAGTCAGCCCCGGCAGGGGATGAAACAAGAGATCCACCACAAGAAACAACCCAAAACCAACAACCCCAAAACCCAAAACCCTTACGCCACCGCCTTAGCCGCAGCCCGCCCCCGCAGCCACTCAAACGTCAACAGCAGACACGTCGAGAACACAATCAAGATCGTCGCCAGCGCCGCAATCGTCGGCGAGATGTTTTCGCGAATACCCGTGAACATCTGACGCGGCAGCGTGACCTGATCCGCCCCCGCCAGGAAGAGCGTCACCACCACTTCGTCAAACGACGTGGCAAACGCAAACAGCGCGCCGGAAATCACGCCCGGTGCAATGACGGGCAGTGTGATGCGGAAGAACGTCATGACCGGGTTGGCCCCCAGCGACAGGCTCGCCCGCACGAGGTTGTGATTGAACCCCTGCAGCGTCGCCAGCACGGTCGTCACCACAAACGGCACGCCCAACGCCGCATGCGCGAGGATCAGCCCGATATACGTATTGGCCAGGCCCAGCGGGGCGAAGAACAGGTACATGCCCACGCCGACCACCACCACCGGCACGATCATCGGCGACACCAGCACCGCCATCAGCAGGCCCTTGCCACGGAAGTCGGCCTTGTTCAGGCCAATGGCGGCCAGCGTGCCGAGCACCGTCGCCACGATCGTGGCGGCGGGGGCGACGATGAAGCTGTTCTTGGCCGCCATGCGCCATTCGTCCGACGTGACGAGGTTCTGATACCAACGCAGTGAATAACTCGGAATCGGGTACGAGAGGAACGTGCTCGACGAGAACGACAGTGGCACGATCACCAGCACCGGCAGCACAAGGTACAGCAGCGTCAGCACGGCCAGGCCGCGCAATGCGAAGTACCAGACGCGCTCGATGAGCGAGGTGTGCGGGGCGAACATCGGTTTGGCGAGTTTCATGTTCGATGGGCTCCGTTCAACCAACGCGGACCTTGGGCCGCGTAAAGCGTCCATACACGGCGTACAGCACGAGCGTGGCCAGCAACAGCAGCGCACCCAGCGCGCACGCCATGCCCCAGTTGATCGTGACGTTGGTGAAGTAGGCCACGTAGTAGCTGACCATCTGGTCGTTCGGCCCGCCCAGCAGCGCGGGGGTGATGTAGTAGCCGAGCGCCAGGATGAACACCAGCAGCGCGCCGGCGCCGATGCCCGGATACGTCTGCGGCACATACACGCGCCAGAAGGCGGCAAACGGATGGCTGCCCAGCGACACGGCCGCGCGCTGGTATGTGGGCGGGATCGACTTCATCACGCTGTACAGCGGCAGGATCATGAACGGCAGCAGGATGTGCGTCATCGAGATGTACACGCCCACGCGATTGAACAGCAGCGCCAGCGGCTCCTTGATGATGCCGAGGTCCATCAGGCCGTGGTTGATCAGGCCTTCGGTCTGCAGCAGCACGATCCACGCCGCCACGCGCACGAGAATGGACGTCCAGAACGGAATCAGCACCATCACCATGACGAGGTTGGCGCGGCGCTCCGGCAGCGAGGCGATCCAGTACGACAGCGGATAGCCCAGCAGCAGGGCGAACAGCGTCACCATTGCGCTGATGACGAAGGTGCGAATAAACACCGTCACATAGATCTGCTCGTCGGGGTCGGTCGCTTCGATGTGGCCGAAGGCATCTTGCCGGTGGTCCAGCGCGGCCAGCAGGTAGAACGGCGAGGTGCGGCTGCTGTTCTTGGCGATGGCCTGCCAGTACGTGACATCGCCCCAGCGCTCGTCGACTTCAAGCAGCTTGGCGCGAGTCTGGCCGGGCGTGAGCGTCAGCGCCTTGCCCTGGTCATCGGCCAGCGGCATGGCGCGTGCAGTCTTGGCAACCAGCGAGCGGAAGCCCGGGATTTCAGTGTTGAGGCGGCGGGCCAGTGCGCCCATCGCTTCGCCTTCGCTCACCGTCGTGAGGTCTGCGGCGAGCGCAGCGTAGGCGGCGTCGGCCGGCGGGCTCTTGCGGTCCCAGCCCTTCAGGGCGATGACCGTCTTGGGCAGCGCATCGGCGACCTCGGGGTTCTGCACGGCGCGTGTGAGCAGGGCGCCGATCGGCACGACAAAGATGAGCAGCAGGAAGATGGCGAGCGGCGCCACCAGCGCCAGCGCCATGGCACGCCTGCGCGCCTCAGCGCTCTTCAATTCGCGTTTGAGTTTGGCCGTCGAATCAGGAACCGATTCAGCCGCGATCGTCATGGTGTTCAATGCTGCCTCGCCATCGCTACGGGAATTCATCCGGCGGATGCCTTGCCAAAGGGGCAGGGCATCCGCGCGGTCACTGCGTTACACCGCTATGCGGTTACTTCGACGCCCACGAGGCGAAGCGCTGTTCCAGCTCGTCGCCATGGTCGGTCCAGAACTGCAGGTTCTGCAGCACGGCGTTCTTGGCGTTCTCCGGGGAGTTCGGCATGTTGGCCTGCGTCTTGGCGTCGAGCGCCTTGATGGCCGCCACGTTGGCCGGGCCATACGCGATGTGCTTGGCGTATTCCTGCTGTGGCTTCTGCGACAGCGTGTAAGCGATGTACTGCTCGGCCAGCGCCTTGTTGGGCGTGCCCTTGGGGATAGCCCAGTAGTCCAGGTCGTAGATGCTGCCGTTCCAGACCACCTTCAGGTTCTTGCCTTCGCGCTGTGCAGCGTCGATACGGCCGTTGAACGCGGTGGACATCACCACGTCACCCGCCACCAGGAACTGCGGCGGCTGCGCGCCGGCTTCCCACCACTGGATGTTCGGCTTGAGCTGATCGAGCTTCTTGAACGCGCGGTTCTGGCCGTCCTTGGTGGCGAGCACCTTGTAGACGTCCTTGACCGGCACGCCGTCGGCCATCAGCGCGAATTCCAGGTTGCCGCGCGCACCCTTGCGCATGCCGCGCTTGCCCGGGAATTTCTTCACGTCCCAGAAATCGGCCCAGCCGGTCGGGGCGGTCTTGAGCTTGTCGGCGTTGTACGCCATCGCGGTCGACCACACGAAGAAGCCCACGCCGCAGGTGCTCGGCGACTCGGGGATCAGATCGCTCTTCTTGGCGATCTTGCTCCAGTCGAGCTTCTCGAACAGGCCTTCATCGCAGCCGCGGCCGATGTCGCCGGATTCGACTTCCACCACGTCCCAGTTGACGTGCTTGGCTTCGACCATGGCCTTGATCTTGGCCTGCTCGCCGTTGTACTCGACCACGGTGACCTTGTTGCCGGTCTGCGCCTCGAACGGCTTGTTGAACGCGGCCTTCTGCGCGTCGCCATTGGCGCCGCCGAAGTTCACGACGGTGATTTCCGCTGCATGCGCGCCGAATGCAATGGCGAACGCGCCGGCAAGCACGGACAGACGCGTCTTTGTGGTGTGTTTCATTCCTGGCTCCTCTTATTGGCGTGTGGGTACAACGTGTGGTCGTGGCATGCGGGCAGGGCTGCCCGCATGCGTCATGCAAAAACGCGCAGGTGTTCCGGTGCGAACTCCAGCTGGATCGGCGCGCCGGGCGCGAAGCCTTCGAGCGCGCGCGTGCCCAGCGGCACCTTCACGAAACATTCGGGCTGGTCGGGCAGGGCGCAGCGCATGCGCACGTGGTCGCCAAAGTAGACGAGCCCACGCGTCTGTCCGGTGATCGCGTTGCCGGCGGCGGAGGCGCCCTCGGCCAGGCGCATGCGCTCGGGGCGGATGCAGCCCGTGGCCGTGGCACCGACGTTGGCGCCCGCCACGTTGCGGCCGACCACGCGGGCGCCGTCGTTGAGCTGCAGTTCGCAGTACTCGCCGTCAACGCGGGTCACGGTGCCGCGCAGCGTGTTGCTGTCGCCGATGAAGTTGGCGACGAACTCGTTGCAGGGGCGCTCGTAGAGGCTGTCGACCGTGTCGAGCTGCTGCACGATGCCCTTGTCGAATACGGCCACGCGGTCGGACATGGTGAGCGCCTCGCCCTGGTCGTGCGTCACGTAGACGAAGGTCACGCCGAGCTTTTCGTGCAGCGATTTCAACTCGTACTGCATGTGTTCACGCAGTTGCTTGTCGAGCGCGCCGAGCGGTTCGTCCATCAGCACGAGCTTGGGCTCGAACACCAGCGCGCGGGCCAGTGCAATGCGCTGCTGTTGCCCGCCGGAGAGCTGCGCGGGGTAGCGCTTGGCAAAGCCTTCCATGCGGACCATCTGCAGGGCCTTGTGCACGCGCTCGGCACGTTCGGCGGCGGGCAGCTTGCGCACGGCCAGCGGGTATTCCACGTTCTGCGCCACTGTCATGTGCGGAAACAGCGCGTAGTTCTGGAACACCATGCCGATGTTGCGCTTGTGCGGCGGCACGTTGTTGAGCAGCGCGCCTTCGAGGCGGATCTCGCCGCCGGTCGGGAATTCGAACCCGGCCAGCATCATCAGGCATGTGGTCTTGCCCGAGCCGGAGGGGCCGAGCAGGGTGAGGAACTCGCCCTGGTAGATGTCCAGGTCCAGGTGTTTGACCACGAGGGTCTCGCCGTCATACGTCTTGCGTACACCGCGAAAGCTGACGATCACGTCGTCGGTCTTCATTGCTGCTTCCTCCATACCATGTCGGTCATCGAGCCTGAGCCCTGCCGCTGCAGGCGGCATTCGCTGGCTTGCGCCCACGCTGCCCGTCGCGCCGTTCTCCGATCCACCCGGGTCGGTCAACATGCCGTGTTGTGACGAATTGTTGATGGACTATAGCGGCTCATTGTTCTGCAAAGTGGACCCAATCCTGGTTATTTGATGGAGCCATTTACCGCCACCGCGCAGGCACATCCCACGGGCGTGCGGGCCCGCGGCACCACAATAGGGAAAACCCCGGATGCCTTGCCCGAGCAAGCTCGGCGGCCGATCGTGTGGTCGTTGTGATCTGTTTGAGTGTAGGTCGTGCGCCAGCCCGCGTGCGGCGGGCATAACAGAGCCCGGATGGAACCAATTTGGCCGGAACAGCAGCCCATTCGAGCCGCGCGGAAATGGTGCGCCGCGTCTTCACGCAAACGGTGCATCACCTTGGGGGCACGCGCGACCGCTACACGACGATGTTGTCGTGCAGCAACCCGTTTTCAGGCTGTCGGCTCTTCAATCAAGGCCAGCGCCAGGTAGACGGAGACGGTCAGCCCGCCGCCGGGCGTTTCCGACAGCGCCACCGTGCCGCCATGCAGGCGGGCAATCTCGCGGACGATCGCCAGGCCAAGGCCGCTGCCGTCGTGGCCTTCCGATGCCGCGCCGCGATAGAAACGGCCGAAGACCGCATCGCGCTCGGGCACGGCAATGCCGGGGCCGTCGTCTTCCACTTGCAGCACGGCCTGCTCGCCGAGCATCGCCATCGCCTGCCGCTTGACCCGCAGCGTGACGCGCGCCCCGTTGCCTGCATAAAGGATGGCGTTGTCGAGCAGGTTGCCGATCAGCTCCTGGAGCCATTGGGATTCGCCCGCCACCGTCACGGGTTCGCCTTCAAAGCCGAGGTCCACGCCGGATCGGCGCGCAACGGGTGCCAGTTCCAGCGCGACATCGCCGGCCAGGGTGTCCAGGCGTAGCGGCTGGAGTTGTGGGGCGTAGCCGCTGTCGGTCTCCAGGCGCGAGAGCGACAGCAGTTGCTGCACGCCGCGCGCGGCCTGGCGCACGGTGCCGTGCAGCGGCTCAAGGTGGCGGCGGATGCGTTCTCCATCGGGCTCGCGCAGGGCCAGTTCGGACTGCGCCTGGATCACGGCCAGCGGCGTCTTCAATTGATGTGCGGCGTCGGCAAAGAAGCGCTTGCGGGCCTGCACCATGCGCAGCAGGCGCGCCACGTACTGATTGATGGCCTCGACCAGCGGCGCGACCTCTGCCGGCAGGCCTTGCTGCGGTAGCGGCGCAAGCTCATCGGTGCCGCGGCCGGCCACGGTTTCGCTCAACTGCCGCAGCGGCCGCAAGCCGCGCCGCACCCCCAGCCAAACGATGCCCACGGCCAACACCACCAGCAGCACTTCCTGCTGCAAGGAGCCCGCCAGGATCTCGTGCGCCAGCGCCTCGCGCGGCTCCAGCGTTTCACCCACCAGCAGCCAGATGACCTGCGTTTCGGCCGACTGCGCATCGCGCACCGGCAGCGGCTGCGCGGCCATGCGCACCTGCATGCCGCGAAACAGCGCGTCGTAAAAGACGGTGCGATACGGCGTGGGGCGCCGGCCGCCCGGCATGGGCAGACCGTCGTAGCCGGTGAGCGTGCCGCCGCCGGCATCGACCATCCGGTAGAAGATGCTGCTGCCCGTTTCCGATTCGAGAATGTCCAGCGCGAGGTAGGGCAGGTCGATGGCGAATTGCTTGTTGCGCAGTCGCACGCCTTCGCGCATGGCCTTGAGCGAGGCTTCGAGCGTGCGGTCGAACGCGGCGTTGGCGGCCGTCATGGCGCGCGTAAGTCAGCCACGCATCGAGCGCGAGCAACCCCAGCAGCGGCAGCAGCAGCCAGAACGAAAGCTGCCGGCGCAGGCTCGACGGGTTCATGGCGCAGCGCCTTCCGTGGCTTCCAGCAGATACCCGAGCCCGCGCAGCATGACGATGGCGACGCCGCTGCCGTCGAGCTTCTTGCGCAGGCGGTGCACGTAGATCTCGATGGCGTCGGCGTTGACGGATTCGTTGATGCTGAAGATCTTTTCCGAGATGGCGGCCTTGTTGACGGCGCGGCCGTCGCGCAGCATCAGCACTTCCAGCACGGCGCGCTCGCGGCCGGTGAGGGCGAGCAGTTCGCCGTGGAGCGTGAAGGCGCCGCTGATGCCGTCGTAGTGCAGCGGGCCGCATTGCAGCTGCGTGCTTTCGTGGCCGTGGCTGCGTCGGATCAGCGCCCGGGCGCGGGCTTCAACTTCGGTGAGGTCGAACGGTTTCGCAAGGTAATCGTCAGCCCCGAGGTTGAGGCCGCGCACGCGTTCACCGCGCCATGTGCGGTCAGGATCATCACCGGCAGCGGGTTCTTGCGCGCGCGCAAGCGGCGCAGCACCTCCAGCCCGTCGAGCCGGGGCAGGCCAATGTCGAGAATGGCCAGCGCGTAGTCCTGCGTGGTGAGCAGCAAGTCGGCCGCGTGGCCGTCATGCACGCAATCGACCGTGAAGCCGGCCTGGCCCAGGGCTTCTTCCAGCGTGCTGGCCAGCTTCAGGTTGTCTTCCACCAACAGGATGCGCATATCGGGACGTCTCTCAATCAGCCGCAGAGGAATACAGACATCGCCGCATGTTTTGAAGCTAGGGAAACCCCCGAGAACGCCGCGACACAGCCCGGCAAATTCCCGTCAATCGAAAGTGAACTGAAAGTGCGCCCCTCATACGATCCGTCCCGCCCAAAGGCCCTGTGACTGAGGCTTTTGCGCAAGGACAACGAATAAGGGAGACCAGATGAACAAGACTTCGATGGCGCTGGCGGTGGTTGCGTTCGCCACCGCGACGACGGCCGGCACGGCCGCCGCACAATCGTCCAACGTGACCCTGTACGGGATCATGGATTCGGGCATCGAGTACGTGAACCACGCCGGCCCGAACGGCGGCAGCGCCACGCGCCTCGTCTCGGGCGGCAAGAACACATCGCGCTGGGGCATGCGCGGCACCGAAGACCTGGGCGGCGGCCTGAAGGCTGTCTTCAACCTGGAAAGCGGCATCGCCATCGACACCGGCAAGCTCGACACCGACAACACGCTGTTCGACCGCCGCGCGGTGGTGGGGCTGGCGGGCGGCTTCGGCCAGGTGGTCGCCGGTCGCACCTTCACCACGACGTACGACTTCATGCTGCCGTACGACCCGATGGGCTACGCGCCGAACTACTCGTGGGCGACCTCGTCCACGGCAACGGGCGACCGCAAGGATGGCCTGTTCTCGCGCGCTTCCAACGC
Organism: Ralstonia sp. 1B3; assembly: GCF_036631435.1. Lineage (NCBI taxonomy): Bacteria > Pseudomonadati > Pseudomonadota > Betaproteobacteria > Burkholderiales > Burkholderiaceae > Ralstonia > Ralstonia sp. 1B3. Next base: position 21,216 of record NZ_JAPNUG010000019.1, read on the forward strand.
CGTGCGCTATGACGGCACGTTTGGCGGCCTGAAGCTGGGCGCCACCGTGGGCTTTGGCGAGGCAGCGGGCAACTTCAAGAGCAGCTCCAAGTACGACCTGGGCGTCGGCTACAGCGTGGGCGGCTTCTCGGCAGCCGTCACGTGGGATCGCCAGAACGGCGCAGGCACCAGCACCACGCCAGCAGACACGACCGATTACATCCAGGGCATTCACGCCGGCGCCAGCTACGACTTCGGCGCACTGAAGCTGTTCGCGGGCTATCGCAACTACAAGCGCGCGTTCACCACGGCCACCGCCAGCCTGCGCAGCGACATGTATTGGGCGGGTGCCAGCTACGACGTGACGCCGGCCTTCACGCTGTACGGCGCGGTGTACAAGCAGAACATCAAGGACGGCACGGATGCCGATCCGATCCTGTTCTCCGTGCGTGGCCAGTACGCGCTGTCCAAGCGCACGACGGCGTATCTGTCTGCCGGTTATGCCAAAGCCAAGAACGGCCAGAACGTGAGCCTGTCGCGCGACGTGGTGGGTTATGGCAACAACCAGGTCGGTGTGACGGCGGGCCTGCAACACCGCTTCTGATCGGCCGATCGCAGTCAAAAACACGGGCACCTTCGGGTGCCCGTTTTGTTGATTGGCGCGCGGCTCAGCAAGCCATCAGTCGAGCGTGGGGCGGGATTTCAGCATGCGCCGCACGTCGCGGAAATCGTCGAAGGCGGCAAGGTCCTGCTCGATGTTGCGCACCTGTTGGCGCAGCGCTGCGATGTCGAAGTCGAGCTTTTGCAAGACGGCGTCCGGCGGCAGCGCTTCGAACCGCTGATATCCGTACGTGTATCGGAACGTCGTTTCGACACGATGGATCTGCCGGTCCAGCTCCCGCACCTGGTCTTTCAGGATCTGGTTGTAGTGCGTCAGCCGCGCTTCGTTGATCCGGTTGATCGAATGCTGGTCGATGTGCTCCAGCTCAAGCTGCAATTCCAGTAGTTGCAGCAGGTTGTTCTTGTCGTAGGCCTCGTTGACGCGCTGCATGAGCCGCGTCTTGCGCTCGCGCTCCTGCGGATCGGTTTCGCGGTCGGGGTGCAGGGCGCTGGCGAGCTTGCGATAGACCTCGCGAATGGACAGGGTGACCTGCGCCTGTTCGTCTTCTTCCCGCGCTTCTGCCGCAAGCTGCTTCGGAGATTTCTTTCGCGCGGCCCGACGGGCTTTACGTTTTGTTGCGGCGGCGGCCTTTTTCAGCCCGTTGCGCGAGGTGCTCGCGGGCGCGTTGCAGTAGCGCCTCTTCCGAATGCACATCAGCGTCGTCGCCCAGGCCGACGCCGAGTGCGGCCTCCAGCCTTGCCTTCATCTCCGCGGCTTGCATTGCGGCTTCCCGGTCGAAGTCCGTGCTGCTGTACTTGTTGTAGAGCGCCTTCAGGCTCGCGTCTTCATCGATCAAGTCTCGTGCGAGATCGATGATGAGCGCGGAGATCTTGCGGCGTTCGGCCTTGGTGAAGGCATCGTGCTCGTAGACCTGGTCCAGGCGGCGCACAAAGCGGATCTGCAATGCGATGCGGCTACGCTCCAGCGGCAAGAATTCGCCGGCATATCGGCCCTGGAACTGAACGGTAGCCGTCTCCCAGTCCGCCAGCCGCTTGCGCCGATTCTCGATCTGCTTGATCAGTGCGTTGAACGCTCGCTGGCCTTTTGACAGCGTCGGCGAATCGTCCGCGTGCGGATTGGGCGCGATGCTGATGGCAGGGCGGTGGGCCTTGGTCATGGAGCGGAAATGTCGCGGGCTCCGCTAAGGGAGCCCGTCGATGTGATGTTGATGCGATGGATCAGCCCAGCAACAGCGCGTCGTCGTCCACCTTGGCACCGCGCGTTTCCTCGAACTTCTGCAGCAGGTGCGGCACGTCTAGGCCGCGGCGTTCTTCGCCTTGCACGTCGAGGATCACGTTGCCCTGGTGCAGCATCACCGTGCGATCGCCGTAGTCGAGCGCCTGGCGCATGGAGTGCGTCACCATCATCGTCGTCAGCTTGCTCTCCGAGACGATCTTGGCGGTCAGCTCCAGCACGAAGGCGGCCGTTTTCGGGTCCAGCGCGGCGGTGTGCTCATCCAGCAGCAGGATGCGCGACGGCTGCAGCGAGGCCATCAGCAGGCTCACGGCCTGGCGCTGGCCACCCGAGAGCAGGCCGATGCGATCGGTCAGGCGGTTTTCCAGACCGAGGTCCAGTCGGCGAAGTTGCTCACGGAAGATCTCGCGCCACTTGCGGTTGGTGGCGAACGAGAAACCGCGACGTTGCCCGCGGCACATGGCCAGCGACATGTTCTCTTCGATGGTCAGGTTTTCGCAGGTGCCGGCCATCGGATCCTGGAACACGCGGGCGACCTTGTCGGCACGTTGCCACGCGGTCTTGCGCGTGACGTCTTCACCGTCGATCGTGATGCGGCCGGAGTCGACCAGCTGGTCGCCGCTGATGGAGTTCAGGAACGTCGACTTGCCGGCCCCGTTGGAGCCGATCACGGCGACGAACTGGCCCGCCGGAATGTCCAGCGACAGGCCGCGCAGCGCGCGCGTCTCGATGGGCGTGCCGGGGTTGAAGGTGAGGGTGAGTCCTTGTGCGCTCAGCATGTCAGTTCCCCTTGGTACCGTTCTTGGCCAGCTTGCCGAACACCTTCCGGCGTACACCGGGAAGCACGAGCGCGATCACCACCAGCGCGGCGGTCACCATGTTCAGGTCCTGCGCCTGCAGGCCGATGAAATCGCTGTTGAGCGCGAGGGCGATGAAGAAGCGATACAGGATCGCGCCCACCACCACGGCCAGCGTGGTCAGCACCAGGCGGCGTGCGGGAGCACGGTCTCGCCGATGATGACGGCGGCCAAGCCGATGACGATGGTGCCAATGCCCATCGACACATCTGCGCCGCCCTGCGTTTGCGCGTACAGCGCACCAGCAAGCGCCACCAGTGCGTTGGACAGCGCCATGCCGGCCAGCGTGGCCGCGCCAGTGGCGACGCCCTGCGCGCGGGCCATGCGCGGGTTGGCACCGGTCGCGCGCAGCGACAGGCCGATCTGCGTCGAGAAGAACCAGTCCACCAGCAGCTTGACGACCACCACGACCACACCCAGCAGCACCGGGCGGAATACGTAGTCGGGCATCCACTCCGGCTGCAGCAGCGAGAAGATCGTCGGCTCGGAGATGAGCGGCACGTTCGGTTTACCCATGATGCGCAGGTTGACCGAGTAGAGCGCAATCATCATCAGGATACTGGCGAGCAGATCCATGATCTTCAGGCGCACGTTGAGCCAGCCGGTGATGAAACCGGCAACCGCACCGGCCAGCGTGCCGCCCAGCGTCGACATGAACGGATCGTGTCCGCCCGCGATGAGCGTGGCTGCCACGGCGCCGCCCATCGGGAAGCTGCCGTCGACTGTGAGGTCAGGGAAATTGAGGATGCGGAAGGAGATCAGCACCCCGAGCGCCACAAGACTGAAGATCAGACCGATCTCCAGGGCGCCGAGCAATGAAAACAGTGACATGACGGAATAGGGCGCGGTGGTCGGGCACCGGCCGGTGTGCAATGAACGGGGACGCTTTTCGGGTAGGAGCGTAAGCGCCCGGCCATTATGCGGCGGATAGCCACGTTGCGGCTCGGGCAGCCAGACCCGCGCCAGGTCGGCTCCGTCGGGCGGAGGCCGGCCCGGCGCCTTGCGAGTTACTTGATGACTTCCTTGGCGTCCTTCAGCAGATCGGCCGACAGGGTCGCGCCTTGCTTCTTGGCGGCGCCTTCGTTCACGAACAGCTCCAGGTCGGTGCTGCCGGCCGAGGCAATCGCGCCCGGCTTCTCACCCTTCAGGATGCGGGCGACGACCTTGCCGGTCTGCTGGCCCAGCTTGTAATAGTTGATGCCCAGTGCAGCGATGGCGCCGCGCTTGACGCTGTCGGTATCGCCGGCCACCAACGGGATCTTCGCTTCGTTGGCCACCTTCACCAGCGATTCGTACGCTGACACCACGTTATTGTCGGTGTTCGTGTAGATCACGTCGACTTTGCCGATCAGGTTCTTCGCGGCCGGCGCGATATCCACCGTACGCGGAGCCGCCGACTCCACCAGCGTCATGCCTTGCGCCGACAGCAGCTTCTTTAGCTCGGTGACCACCACGACCGAATTGGCTTCGCCCGGGTTGTAGACCATGCCCACGCGCTTGGCATTCGGCACCACGCGCTTGATCAGGGCGATCTGCTTGTCCAGCGGCAGCTTGTCCGACACGCCGGTCACGTTGGTGCCGGTCGGCTCCCAGCTCTTGACCAGTTGTGCGGCGACAGGATCCGTCACGCCCGAATACACGACGGGGATCGACTTGGTGGCAGCCACAACGGCCTGCGCCGACGGCGTGGCGATGGCAACGATGGCGTCCGGCTTGTCGCCGATGAACTTGCGGGCGATCTGCGCAGCGGTGGCCGTGCTGCCCTGCGCGCTCTGGTATTCCCACTTCAGGTTCTTGCCTGCGTCAAAGCCTTCGGCCTTGAGCTGTTCCTTGGCGCCGTCGCGGATGGCGTCGAGCGCCGGGTGCTCAACGATGGCCAGCACTTCGACCGACTTGGTGGCCTGGGCCAGTGCCGGTGCGGCTTGCAGCAGGGCCATCGGAATGGCGGCGAGCGCCGCAATGCGCAAGGCGTGCTTGAACGTGGACATAAGGATCTCCTGTTTCCTTTTGGGTGGTTTCGCTCTGGCGGCGAGCGGGATGTGCCCGTGCCGGCGTGGTTGGTTTTTCAGACTCTGTTGATGCGTGAGTGCACCGAAGCAGTGCAATGTCGGCGCACGTGGGCGCACATTATGGGACAAATCGCACTGCTTTTCAGCAAACACTTCAAAAGAACTCGGGGGTGCCGGTGGGGTATTCCGGTTGCGTGCAATGCAACCCGGCCATCAAATCAAAAAGGGGCACGTGGCCCCTTTTTTCACTGCCCCAACGGGCGGCTGCTTACTGGATCTTTGCTTTTTCGCGCAGCTCTTTCAGCATCGCCTGGAACTTGCTGCGTTGCCAGTTCTGGTCGCCCATCATCATCTCGAGCAGCTGCGGCTTGACGTCTTCGTACGATGGGATCTTGGCGTCGCGCGTGTCATCCAGGCGGATCACGTGCCAGCCGAATTGCGTCTTGACCGGCGTTTGCGTGATCTGGCCCTTCTTCAGGCCGGTGAGCGCGGCCGAGAATTCCGGCACGTAGGTGCCCGGATTTGCCCAGTCCAGATCGCCGCCGTTCGCGCCCGATCCCTTGTCCTTCGATTGCGCCTTGGCGATGTCTTCAAACTTCGCGCCGGCCTTCAGCTTGGCGATGATGGCCTTGGCGTCGGCTTCCTTGTCCACGAGGATGTGGTGGGCGTGGTATTCCTTGCCGTTGCCGAACTGCGCCTTGATCTTGTCGTACTGCTTGTGCAGTTCGTCTTCGGTGGCGGGGCTGTTCTTGACGTAGTCCTCGAACTCGGCGGCCACGAGCACGTTCAGGCGGGCCGAAGCGAGTTGCTCTTGAACGTCGTCGCGCTCCAGCAGACCGCGCTTGGCGGCGTCCTGCTCGATCAGTTCACGGTCGACCAGCATGTCGCGGGCCTTGGCACGCAGCTCAGGCGATTCGGGCTGGCCCGACTTCTTGATCAGCGCGTCCACCTTGGCGCTCGGAATGGCTTTGCCGTTGACCACCGCGGCATTCTGCGCCATGGCGGGAGCAACGGTCGCAGCAAAGGCAACAGCCAGCAGGCTGGCAGTGAGGCTGGAAATCTTCATGGGATTGCGTTCGAGGGAAGGACGAGTGAGCGTGGAATGCGCTTACGTGTTTTCTTCGGGAGTGACCGCGCGAATCGCCAGGGCATGAATTGCCGCCGGCCACAGCGTGTGCAGCGCATCATACACCATGCGATGACGCGCCAAACGGTTCTTGCCGGCAAAGGCCGCGCTGACGATTTCGACGTTGTAATGCCCGCCGCCGGAGGCGCGCCGGCGTGTCCGGCGTGCTTGGCGCTGTCGTCTTCAACGACCAGTTGGACGGGCTGGAAGGCCTCGCGCAGGAGGCGTTCGATTTCTCGCGGATCTGCGGCCATCAGCGGTCGTCTCCGATGTTGGCGTCGTTGGCCGCGTTGGCAGGGCGCTCCTGCATGTGGCGCGCCAGCCAGACACTTTGCGCAAGGATGAACACCACCATCAGGCCCATCGAGCCGAACAGCTTGAAGTTGACCCACACGTCGGTGTCGAAGTTGTAGGCCACGTAGAGGTTCAGGCAGCCCATGATCAGGAAGAAGAGCGCCCACACCAAGTTCAGGCGGCCCCACATCGACTCGGGCAGCGATACCTGCTGCTCCATCATGGCGCGGATGAGGTTTTTGCGAACGAACACCACGCTGCCCAGCAGCACCACGCCAAACAGCCAGTACAGGACCGTCGGCTTCCACTTGATGAAGGTCTCGTTGTGGAAGATGAGCGTGGCGCCGCCAAACACACCGATGATGAGCAGCGACAACCACTGCATGGCGTCGACCTTGCGGTGCTTGAACCACACCCAGGCGATCTGCAGCACGGTGGCGACCATCGCGACGGTGGTCGCCACATAAATACCGGCCACCTTGAAGGCAGCAAAGAACAGGATGACCGGGAACAGATCGAACAGGAATTTCATGCGGGAACGCGCTTGTACGGGCCTTTGCGGGCCATTAGAGAGATCAATCGCCGAATTTTAGCGCAGCCGAGTTGATGCAATACCGCAGCCCGGTAGGTGCAGGGCCATCTTCGAATACGTGGCCGAGATGCGCGCCGCAGTTCTTGCACTGCACTTCAATACGCAACATGCCGTGCGAGCGGTCGGTCTTCTCGGCGATCACCTCGCCGTTGATGGGTTGGAAGTAGCTCGGCCAGCCGCAACCGGCATCAAATTTGGTCGACGATTCAAACAGCGGTGTGCCGCAGCAGACGCAGTTGTAGACGCCGCGCTCCCAGTGGTCCCAGTACTTGCCGGTGAAGGGGCGTTCGGTGGCCGCTTCGCGGGTGACGCGGTATTCGATGTCGGAGAGTTGGTCGCGCCATTCGGCGTCGGATTTCTTGACGGTCATGGTGATGAGACTCCTTGTTGGATTCGGCCACCGCAAGGTGAGAACGTCTGGCGGCTGATGTTGTTTGTCGCGCTGCGGCGGCAATCCTGACAGGCGCGGATTAGAGCACGGTGTCAGTTCCGGCACATCACGCGTGCCCGCATCTCGACATACCGGATCACGACGAGCAGCTCACTTCCAATGACGATGCCCAGTCCGGCGCCGGCTGTGCGTAGTGCTCGAAGCCGGGGTGGTCGTCGAAGGGGCGGGCCAGCACGGCGCGCAGGTTTTCGACTTCGGAGAAATCCTTTTCCTTGGCGCGGCGGATGGCGATTTCGGCCAGGTGGTTGCGCAGCACGTATTTCGGGTTGACGCGGTACATGGCGGCCGCGCGCTCGTCATCGGATTGCGGTTCGGCCTGCAAGCGCTGGCGATAAGCGGCAAGCCATACGTCTGCGGCGGCGCGGTCGAAGAAATCGCGGACGGTGCGCGCTTCCGCCGCGGCGGGCGTGTCGTCGCGGCGCACCTCGGCGAGGTGGCGGAAGAACAATGTGTAGTCGGCGCGCTCGTTGTGCAGCAGCTTGAACAAGTCGCCGAAGAGTGCCTCGTCTGCGTCCTGTGCGGTGGAGAGGCCGAGCTTGGCGCGATAACGTGCATAGAAGGCTGCGCCGTAGACGTCGCGGTAGGTCAGCAATACGTTTTGCGCGGCGTCGATGGCGGGTTGGGCCTGCCCTTCGTCGCTCAAATTGACGAAAACGTCGGGATCTTCGCCAAACAGCGGCAGCAATGCCTGCGCGAGGCAGAACAGGTTCCAGTAGCCGATCTGCGGCTGCTGCGCGTAGGCGTAGCGGGCGCCGGTGTCGGAGTGGTTGCAGATGTGGTTGGCGTCAAAACCGTCCAGGAAGCCGAACGGTCCGTAGTCGAGCGTGAGGCCGAGGATCGACATGTTGTCAGTGTTCATCACGCCGTGGCAGAAGCCGACGGCCTGCCAGTCGGCCATCAGTTCAGCCGTGCGGCGGGCGAGTTCACGCAGCAGGGCGAGATACGGTTGCGGCTCGCTGCGGCAGGCGGGGTAGAAGCGGTCGATGACGTAATCGGCAAGTGCTCGAAGCTGGGGCAGTTGTTCGCTGGCCGAAAAGTGCTCGAAGTGGCCAAAGCGTACGAACGACGGCGCGAGGCGCGTGACAACGGCGGCGGTTTCGATCTCTTCGCGGCGAATGGGGGCGTCGGCGCCGGTCACGCACAGGGCGCGTGTGGTTGGAATGCCGAGGCCTGCCATGGCTTCCGAGCACAAAAACTCGCGGATGGACGAGCGCAGCACGGCGCGCCCGTCGCCCATACGCGAATACGGCGTACGGCCGGCACCTTTGAGCTGGACTTCGCAGGGGCCTTCGGCGGTCTGCAGCTCGGCCAGCAACAGCGCGCGGCCATCGCCCAGCTGGCCGGCCCACACGCCGAACTGGTGGCCTGAATAGACGGTGGCAAGCGGATCGCTCCAGGGGGCGACGGCGTTACCGGTAAAGACAGCCAGCCCTGCGGGGTGTCAAGTTCCGCCCGCGAGATGCCAAGCGACGCTGCAGCATCTGGCGAAAAACCCACGAGATACGGCGTGCCGATCGGCCCTGAAGGCATGGGCATCGGCGGCAGGCGCGTCAGAAAGCGTTCGCCCAGTGCTGAAAAACCGGCGGCTGCGGCGGGGCGGCCGGGCCAGTCGAAAGGGCTCGCAAGGGAATCGTCAGGCAAGGCGGCAGGGGAGGAAGTCATAGGGTGGGGGGCAGGGCAGGCGGCCGATAGCACAGGAAGCGGCGCAAAAACAGTGCCGAACCTTCAAACGTTGTGCGCTTTGCAGCGCAGCAAAATACGCTTTACGTAGGGGAAAACGCCATGTTGAGACGCAGCAACGCTATCGCGTATTGTACTTGCGAGTAAAGAAAGCTGCAGCCTGCGAACCCTTGCACCACAACGATTCGCACGGTTTTTCAGATGGCCGGGTAAAACATGGGGGCCGATGTGGCAGCGCACAACAATATCCCGTTGACGTGCTTGGCGATCACGGGAACAATCGGCCAAAAATAGAACGGTTGTTCAGTTTTTTCTAGGAGACACCATGGCCCTGATGGGACAAATGATGAGCGCCCCTTTGCTCATCTCGACCATCATCGAACATGCAGCGCGCAATTCCGGTTCGACTGAAGTCGTGTCGCGCCGTGTCGAGGGCGATATCCATCGCACCACGTACCGGCAAGTGCGAGACCGCTCCAAGCAACTGGCAAATGCGCTGGCCGCACTCGGTGTGCAGCCCGGCGAGCGCGTCGGTACGCTGGCCTGGAACGGCTATCGCCACCTTGAAATCTATTACGGCGTGTCTGGTTCGGGCTCGGTGTGCCACACCATCAACCCGCGGCTGTTTCCCGACCAGATCGCCTACATCGTCAATCACGCTGAAGATCAGTACGTCTTCTTCGACCTGACGTTCGTGCCGCTCATCGAGGGCATTGCGCCGCATTGCCCGAACGTGAAGGGCTGGGTGGCAATGACCGATCGCGCGCACATGCCCACCTCCAGTGTGCCGATGCTCTGCTACGAAGAGCTGCTGGACGCGCAAAGCGCCGACTACACTTGGCCGCAGTTCGACGAAAACACCGCAGCCGGCCTGTGCTACACGTCGGGCACCACGGGCAACCCGAAGGGCGCGTTGTATTCGCATCGATCCACGGTGCTGCATTCGTATGCGTCAGCATTGCCTGATGCCTGGGTGCTCGGCGCAGGACGTGATCCTGCCGGTGGTGCCGATGTTCCACGTCAACGCCTGGGGGCTGCCGTATTCGGTGCCGTTGGTGGGTGCCAAGCTGGTCTTCCCGGGGCCGAAATTGGATGGCGCCTCGCTGTATGAGCTGTTCGAGCAGGAGAAGGTGACGTTCTCGGCCGGCGTGCCAACGGTGTGGCTCGGTCTGCTGCAACACGTGCAGGCCAACAAGCTGAAATTTTCGACGTTCCGCCGCACGGTCATCGGTGGTTCCGCAGCGCCTCCGGCCATGATCCGCACGCTCAACGAGCTGGACGTGGAAGTCATCCACGCGTGGGGCATGACGGAGATGTCGCCGCTGGGCACCACGTGCAAGCTGATGGGCAAGCATGCCGATCTGCCGGATGAGGCCAAGCAGCATGTGCTGGAGCGCCAAGGCCGCGCCATCTACGGTGTCGAGATGAAGATCGTCGATGCCGAGGGCCACGAGTTGCCGTGGGATGGCAAGGCTTTCGGCGATCTCTACGTGCGCGGGCCCTGGACCATCCAGAGCTATTACCGCAACGAGGTGTCGCCGCTGGTGGATGGCTGGTTCCCGACAGGCGACGTGGCCAACATCGATGCCGACGGCTACATGCAGATCACCGATCGCAGCAAGGACGTGATCAAGTCGGGCGGCGAATGGATTTCGTCCATCGATGTGGAAAACGTGGCCGCTGCGCACCCCGGCGTGCACATGGCCGCATGCATTTCGTGCCATCACCCGAAGTGGGACGAGCGCCCGTTGCTGGTGGTGATGAAGAAGCCCGGCGTGGAACTCACACGTGAGGAGATGCTCAAGTTCTTCGAAGGCAAGGTTGCCAAGTGGTGGATTCCGGACGACGTGGTGTTCGTCACCGAAATTCCGCTCACGGCCACCGGCAAGATGCAAAGCTCAAGCTGCGCGAGCAGTTCAAGGATTATCAGTTTCCCGCTGTACAGGCTTAGTTAGACATAGAAACCGCCGCCCGTGCAGGGGAGCCACTCCGGCACGAGGACGGCGGACGTAAGACAACCGGATCAGGGCCGGCCGCTGTGTATCGATGACTGATGCAGCGGAATGAAGCCCGGGCGCGTTGCAACCTGGAGACGCAAGCAGCCGCAAGCCCACCAGAGGCACGCGGAGAGTGACTCGCCGGCGGCTCCACCACATGAAGGAGACACGCATGACGAAGTTCCGTCCGTTGGTTGTGGCTGTTGCATGTGTTGCGGCGATCGGTGGGGCAGTTTTGCCTACTGCAGCGTCCGCCGCCGAAACCGTGAAGATCGCCTGGATCGATCCGTTGTCCGGCCTGATGGGCGCACTGGGCCAGAACCAGTTGCGCAGCTGGCAGTACATCGCCGATCTCGCCACGCAGAAGAACTGGGCCGGCGACGGCACCAAGTTCGAAGTGGTGGGCTTCGACAACAAGCTCTCCCGCAGGAGAGCCTGACCGTGCTCAAGCAGGTGGCCGATCAGGGCATCCACTACATCGTGCAGGGCAATGGCTCGAGCGTCGGCATGGCGCTGGAAGACGCCGTGGCCAAGTACAACGAGCGCAATCCGGGCAAGGAAATCATCTACCTGAATTACGCCGCGGTGGACCCGGACATGACGAACAGCAAGTGCAACTATTGGCACTTCCGCCTGGACGCCAACTCCGACATGAAGATGGAAGCGCTGACGAGCTTCCTGGCGAAGGATCCGAAGGTCAAGAAGGTCTACCTGATCAACCAGAACTATTCGTTCGGGCATCAGGTTGCGCGTGCGGCAAAGGAATACCTGAAGCGCAAGCGTCCGGATATCGAGATCGTGGGCGAAGATCTGCACCCGTTGGCGCAGGTGAAAGACTTTTCGCCGTATGTGTCGAAGATCAAATCGTCCGGCGCCGATACCGTCATCACCGGCAACTGGGGCAGCGACCTGGCACTGCTCATCAAGGCCGGCAAGGACGCTGGCCTGAACGCTAACTTCTACACGTACTACGCCTCCACAACCGGGGTGCCGACTGCGATGGGATCCGCCGGCGCCGACCACGTGAAATACGTCGGCTACTGGAACGTCAATAACGAAGGCTACAAGGGCGCCGATATCGTCGAGGGCTACAAGAAGAAGTACAACGACGATTACTACCTCATGGCGTCGTACACCGGCATCGCCATGCTGGCCAAGGCCATCAAGCAGACCAAGTCGGCAGAACCAGCCAAGGTGGCCAAGGCCTTCGAAGGCATGAAGGTCGACAGCCTGAACGGCACCTTCGAGATGCGCGCGTCTGACCACCAGGGCCAGCAGCCGCTCTACATCGCCACCTGGGAAAAAACCAACGGCAAGAACGTCAAGTACGACCAGGAAAACACCGGCTACGGCTGGAAGACCGACGCGGTGCTCGATCAGTACGTCGCGTCGCAGCCGACCTCCTGCCAGATGAAGCGTCCTCAATAACGCGGCAGGTGGTGTGCCGAAGGGCCGCCCGATGCTATCGTGCGGCGATGTTTTAAACGGAGTCCATGGGCCCGCGCTTTGATGCGTGCGGCCCATGCTCCGCCGAATCTGCTGGAAGGGCTGCAGCGTGGAATTTCTAGTCATCAATCTCTTGAACGGCATCAGCTACGGGCTGTTGCTGTTCATGCTGTCTTCGGGCCTGACGCTGATCTTCAGCATGATGGGCGTCCTCAATTTTGCGCATGCCAGCTTCTACATGCTGGGCGCGTATTTCGCCTATGTCGTCAGCGGCTATCTGGGCTTCTGGGCGGCGCTGATCGTGGCACCGCTGCTCGTGGGTGCGCTGGGCGCAGTGGTCGAGCGCTTCGGCCTGCGCACGGTGCACCGCTATGGGCACGTTGCCGAACTCCTGTTCACGTTCGGACTGGCCTATCTCATTGAAGAAGGCGTGAAGCTGGTGTGGGGCTTGCCCGCTGTGCCGTATCGCGTGCCGGACGCACTGGATGGCCCGCTGTTCACGCTGTTCACCTCGTCGTTTCCAAAGTACCGCGCCTTCATGATGCTGGTGTCGCTGCTGATGCTGGTGGGCATCTTCCTGCTGCTGACGCGCACGCGGATCGGGCTCGTCATCCAGGCCGCGCTGACGCATCCGGACATGGTCGAAGCGCTGGGCCACAACGTACCGCGTGTCTTCATGCTGGTGTTCGGTGGCGGTTGCGCGCTGGCCGGCCTGGCAGGCGTGATCGGCGGCAATGCCTTTGTGACCGAGCCCTCGATGGCGGCTGCGGTCGGCTCCATCGTCTTCGTGGTGGCGGTCGTGGGCGGCATGGGATCGCTGGTGGGCGCATTCATTGCATCGCTGCTGATCGGCTGCATCCAGACCTTTGCCGTGACGCTCGATATTTCGGTGACCAGCCTGCTCGGGAAGGTGGGCGTCACGCTCAACCCCGACGTGCCGCTCATCTCGGTCTGGAACCTGACGATTGCGCAAGTCGCACCGGTGCTGCCGTATCTGCTGCTGGTGCTGATGCTGATCTTCCGCCCGCGCGGGCTGATGGGAACGCGGGAGAGCTAAATGGAACGCACCATGCACCAACAAGCGCAACAACAAGCCGCGCTGCCGGCCAACGATCGTGCGCGGACAATGAAGTTCAAGCCGGTCAATCTTGCCCGCTGGCTGCTCTGGGGCACGACGGCACTGGTGATGATCGTGCTGCCGCTCATCTGGCCGCAGGGTTTTGCCATCACGCTGCTCTCGCAGATGGGCATCATGATCATCTTCGCCCTGTCGTACAACATGCTGCTCGGACAGTCCGGCATGCTGTCGTTCGGGCACGCGGTGTATTCCGGTCTGGGCGCCTTCATGGCCGTGCACCTGCTCAACAAGATCGGGGCTGTGCAGACGCTGGGCATCGGCGGCCCGCTCGCCGTGGCGCTGTTGCCGATTGCCGGCGGTCTGGGCGGCGCGCTGTTCGGCGTGATCTTCGGCTACGTCACCACCAAGAAGTCCGGCACGACGTTCGCCATGATCACGCTGGGTATCGGCGAGATGGTGTTCGCCAGCGCCTTGATGTTCCCGGACTTCTTTGGGGGCGAGGGCGGCGTGTCGACCAACCGCAGCATCGGCGAAGGGCTGCTTGGCGTGACGTTTGGCCCGGCGCGGCAGGTGTATTACCTGATCGCCGCGTGGTGCCTGATTTCGATGGCGCTGATGTACGCATGGACGCAGACGCCGCTGGGCCGCATCGCCAACGCGGTGCGCGACAACCCGAGCGCGTGGAATTCATTGGTTACAACACGCAGCGCGTCCGCTTCCTGGTGGTGATTCTGTCGGCGTTCTTCGCGGGCATTGCGGGCGCGCTGTCGTGCATCAACTTCGAGATCGTCACCGCCGAGAACGTGTCGGCCGTGCGCTCGGGCTCGGTGCTGCTCGCGGCATTCATTGGCGGCATGGGCAGCTTCTTCGGGCCGATCATCGGCGCGGTGCTCACGGTGTTCTTCACCGTCGCGCTGTCGGGCATCACGAAGGCATGGCTGCTCTATCTGGGCTTGTTCTTTGTGCTGATGGTCATGTACGCGCCGGGTGGTATCGCCAGTCTTCTGGTCATGCATCTGCCGATCCTGCGGCGCGGCAAGCTCAAGACGCTGCTGCCGGCCTACGGCGTGGCGATCGTGCCGGCGGTCATTCTGCTGATCGCGTTGATTTCCACCGTGGAAATGATCTACGCCGTGCAGGACGAGGCTTCGGGTGGCGTGGCGACGCTGTTCGGCCTGTCGGTTGAACCGAATACCTGGAAGCCGTGGATCGTCGCCGCCGTGTTGTGGCTCGTGGGCGCCTTCGGCCTGCGCGCTGCGGCGGGCAAGCTGCGCGCCGCTTGGGACAACGCATTGCAGGAGCCGCAACCATGAGCCAACCGACATCCGGACCCACCGCAGCGCTCGAGTTGCGCGACGTTCGCAAGCGCTTTGGCGCGACTGAAATCATTCGGGGCGTCAACCTCACCATCGGCAAGGGCGAGCGCCATGCGCTCATCGGCCCGAACGGTGCCGGCAAGTCGACCACGTTCAACCTGATCTCGGGCCGCTTCCCGGCCAGCTCGGGCAGCGTGCGTCTGAACGGCGAAGAGATCAGCGGCCTGGCGCCGTTCGAGATCAACCGCAAGGGCCTGTCGCGCAGCTTTCAGATCACCAACATCTTTCATCGCTTGTCGGTGTTCGAGAACCTGCGCTGCGCGGTGCTTTGGTCCCTCGGCTACAAGTATTCGTTCTGGCACAAGCTGGCCGAATTGCGCGACGCACGCGAACGCGCCGAAGAAGTGCTCGAGCAGATCGGCATGACGCATCGGCGTGATGCCGCCGCAGGCCTGCTGACATACGCCGAGCAACGGGCGCTGGAAATCGGCATCACCATTGCGGGCGGCGCTGACGTGATCCTGTTGGATGAACCGACCGCCGGCATGAGCCGCTCCGAATCCGACCACGCAGTGGACCTCATCCGCAAGGTCACCGTCGGCAAGACGCTGGTGATGGTTGAGCACGACATGAGCGTGGTGTTTGGCCTCGCTGATCGCATCTCGGTGCTCGTCTACGGCGAAGTGATCGCCACCGACACGCCGGAAGCCATTCGCAACAACCGTCGCGTGAAGAGGCCTACCTCGGCACCACGCTGGACGAACCTGCAGGAGCGCATTGATGGCAACGAATACTCCGATGTTGGAGGTGCGCGACCTGCACGCGTACTACGGCAAGAGCCACATCCTGCACGGCGTCGACATGCATGTGGGCGAGGGCGAGATCGTTGCGCTGCTTGGGCGCAACGGCGTCGGGCGTTCGACCCTGGCCAAGTCCATCATGGGCATGGTGCGGCACGAAGGCGAAATTCTGCTGCGCGGCAAGAACGTGAGCGGCCTGCGAACCTTCGAAGTGGCGCACAAGGGCATCGGCTATGTGCCCGAGAACCGGGATATTTTCCCCACGCTGACGGTGCGGCAGAACCTGCTGCTTGGCGAGAAACGCAACCCCAGTCAGCCCAAGCCGCGTTGGCAGGTGGAAGACATGTACCAGATGTTCCCGCGCCTGAAAGAGCGCGAGAACACGGCCGCCGGTGTGCTGTCGGGCGGCGAGCAGCAGATGCTGACGCTGTGCCGCACGCTGATGGGCGATCCCGATTTCATCATCATCGACGAGCCCACCGAAGGTCTTGCGCCGCTGGTCGTGACGCTCGTGGGCGAGTATCTGAAGACGCTCAAGGAGCGGGGGATCTCCGTGCTGCTGGTGGAGCAGAAACTCGCCATTGCCCTCGACATTTCACAGCGGGTGTATGTGATGGGCCACGGGCAGATCGTGTTTGAAGGAACGCCCCAGCAGTTGAAGGCGGACGCCAAGGTCAGGCAGGAGTGGCTGGAGGTTTAAGCGCCGCAGGTCGATTCACGGCGTACAGATGGCCCGCATGGACGACCGTGCGGGCTTTTTTATGGCGGTCAGTTGACGACAGTGCGCGCCGCAGTGGCTTCCGTGGTCGCCTCGGCTTGTTGGAGATGCGCGGCGCTGAACTGCATTTCCGAATACTTCACGAACCGCGTCTTGAACTTCCAGCGGTAAGCCAGCCAGATCAAGACGAACAGGATCACGCCGCAATACGTTGCGATGAAAGCGCCGAAGTTGTCGATCGGCGCAAACAGCGCCTTGGTGTTCTGCCCAAGAATGATCACCACGCACAAGATCGCCACCATGATCGGCCCGAAGGGGAAGAACGGCGACCGATACGCCAGTTGCGCCACGGAGTGCCCTGGCTAGTGAACCCTTGCGAAAGCGGTAGTGCGCCAGCGCAATACCGAACCAGGCAATGAAGCACGTCACCGCGGACGTATTCAGCAGCCACAGGTAGACGACCTGATCGCCAAACAACGAGCTGAAGAAACACAGCGCGCCAACGGCCGACGTGGCGACGAGCGCGCGATGCGGCACGCCGTTGTCCGACACCTTGGCAAACCAGCGCGGCGCCTGCCCTTCGAGCGACAGGTCGTACAGAATCCGCGTCGACACATAGAGGCTCGACGTGCCGGACGACAGCAGCGCGGTCAGCACCACCGCATTCATCATCCCGGCCGCAAATGGGAGGCCCGCATGCTGGAACACCAGCGCAAACGGGCTGACGCCGACGTCCGTCGCTTCATTGCGCAGCAGATTCGGGTCGGTGTACGGCAGCAACACGCCGATGATCAGGATTGCCAGCACGTAGAACAGCAGAATGCGCCAGAACGTCTGGCGGATGGCGCGCGGGATCGTGCGGGAGGGGTTCTCTGCCTCGCCTGCGGCCACGCCGATGGTTTCGACGCCCTGAAATGAGAACCCGGCAATCATCGCTACCCCGACCATGGCAGGCACACCGCCTACGAACGGTGCCTCGCCCACGGTGAAGTTCTGCCAACCCGATTGCGGCCCGCCGTGCATGATGCCGAAGATCATCGCCAGGCCGATCAGCAGGAACACGACGATGGTCACCACCTTGATCATCGAGAACCAGTATTCCGCCTCGCCAAAGCCGCGCACGGAAAAGGCGTTGAGCCCAAACATCAGTAGCAGGAATGCGGCGCTCCAGACCATGCCGGACACGCCCGGGAACCAGTACTTCATCACGAGTTGCGCGGCGGCCAGTTCAACGGCAACGGACACGGCCAGCGCAAACCAGTAATTCCATCCCAGCGCAAAGCCGAAGCCTTCTTCAACATACAGGCGGCTGTACGTCACGAACGAGCCCGAGACCGGCAGATGCACCGCCAATTCGCCAAGACTCGTCATCAGGCAATAGACCATCACGCCGATCAGCGTGTAGGTCAGCAGTGCGCCGCCGGGGCCAGCTTGCGCAATGGACGCGCCGGATGCGACGAACAGCCCCGTGCCGATGGCGCCGCCCAGGGCGATCATCATCAGGTGGCGCGAGCGCAGGCGTCGGCGCAGTTCGGATTGGGCTTCGAGGCCGGTGGGGGTGATGGGTGTATGCATAGCCGGTGGCGCCGGAGCGGGCGCCCCAATAAAAACGCCGGCCGGATGCTGTGCAAGCGGCTGGCGGAGCGGGTGTAGTTACTGCGTGCGGTTCGGGACGGTCGGCAGTTCGGGAC
>NZ_JAPNUG010000020.1:0-102637 GCF_036631435.1 Ralstonia sp. 1B3
AATGCGGCAGTCTTCCAGGCCGGGGCGCTTGAGCGACGCCAGCTTGTCGGTCAGGCGGCGTTTGCCCTCCTCCCACTGCGGGTGCGTCTGCGTGCGGCTGAAGAACACCTCGTTGACGATGGCCAGAACCGGCACCTCAAACATGATCGTGTGCAGCCACGGCCCCGCGATGACGATCTCGATCTGCCCGTCGTTGCTCGGTGCGGGCGCACGTCGATGTACTTCTCGTTGAGATGGAACAGGCCGAGAAAATCGACGAAATCGCTCTTGATGAAGCGCATGCCGCGCAGGTAATCCAGCTCCGGATCGGTAAAGCGCAGGGTGCAAAGGTGGCGGATCTCGGCGCGGATCTCTTCGATGAACGGCACCAGATCGACGCCCGCGTTGCGGCACTTGAAGCGGTATTCAACGTGCGCACCGGGAAAGTGATGCAGCACCACCTGCATCATGGTGAACTTGTACAGATCGGTATCAAGCAGCGAGCGGATGATCATCGGACAGCGCCAAAAGCCATGTGGACTGGTCGCCATGCTAACCGAAGCGAGGCGGGACGCCTGTGGCCGCTACAGAAATCCCGGCGCGCCCCTCCGGAAAATGGCGGTTTTGACGGTCTACGCGGACGGAAAACCCCTTGATTCCGCTATAATTTCCGGTTTCCGACCGGATTTTTGCACCATGGAAGCAGAACGCCTCAATGCCATCCAGAACACGTTGGCCGACCTGAAGTCGCGCGCCGACGACCTTCGGAGGTATCTTTGACTACGACGTCAAATCTGAACGTCTAGTTGAAGTCGATAAAGAACTCGAAAACCCCGAGGTCTGGAACGATCCCAAACGCGCCCAGGAACTGGGCCGCGAGAAAAAGTCGCTTGAAACCGTCGTGCTGGCACTGACCAAGCTCGACGAAGACCTCACCGGCGGCGCCGAGCTGTTCGAGCTGGCCCGCGAAGAGGGCGACGACGACACCATCGAAGCCATCGAGGCCGATACCGCTGGCATGCGCGCCATTGTCGAAGACATGGAATTCCGCCGCATGTTCTCGGGCCCGATGGACGCTGCCAACTGCTTCATCGACATCCAGGCCGGCGCCGGCGGCACCGAAGCGTGCGACTGGGCGTCGATGCTGCTGCGCCAATACCTGAAGTACTGCGAGCGCAAGGGCTTCAAGACCGAAGTGCTGGAAGAGTCCGAAGGGGACGTGGCCGGCATCAAGAGCGCGTCGATCAAGGTCGAAGGAGAATACGCCTTTGGCTTCCTGCGCACCGAGACCGGCGTGCACCGCCTGGTGCGCAAGTCGCCGTTCGACTCGGCGGGCGGGCGCCACACGTCGTTCTCGTCGATCTTCGTGTATCCGGAAGTCGATGATTCGATCGAAATCGAGGTCAACCCGGCGGACCTGCGCGTTGACACCTATCGCGCTTCCGGCGCGGGCGGTCAGCACATCAACAAGACCGATTCGGCCGTGCGGATTACGCACATCCCGACCGGCATCGTCGTGCAGTGCCAGAACGACCGCTCGCAGCACCGCAACCGCGCCGAAGCGATGACCATGCTGAAGTCGCGTCTGTACGAGCACGAACTGCGCAAACGTCAGGCTGCTGCCGACGCGCAGGAAGCCGCCAAGACCGACGTGGGCTGGGATCAGATCCGCTCGTACGTGCTGGACCAAAGCCGCATCAAGGACTTGCGCACCAACGTGGAAATTTCCAACACGCAGAAGGTGCTGGACGGCGATCTGGACCCGTTTATCCAGGCCAGCCTGAAACAGGGCGTCTGATCCGCGCCCAATCTGAGCGACTGCCATGTCTGACACGTCCCTGTTCATCTTGACCGGTGCCTCGCGCGGCCTGGGCGCCGCGCTGGCCCGGGCGCTCATGCAGCCCGGTCACCGCCTCCTCTGCGCGGCACGCGGCGATAACGCCGAATTGCGCGCGCAGGCGGCAGCCGCCGGCGTGACGCTCGACTGGCACCAGGTCGATCTGTCCGACGCGCATGCCGCCGAGGCCTGGATGACCAAGACGCTCGCCGCCCTGCCCGCTTTTGCCAACGTAACGCTGGTGCTCAACGCCGGCGCGGTCGAGCCGATCGGCACCATCGACACGCTGCGTGCCGATACGCTGCTGCCGCACCTGCAGCTGAACCTGGCCGGCCCGATGGCGCTGACCGCTGCCCTGCTGCGCGGCACCGCCGCGTGGAACGCGCAGCGCCGTGTGCTGGCGATCTCGTCGGGCGCAGCGCGCCGGCCGATCGCCGGCTGGGCCGCGTATTGCACCGGCAAGGCGGGGCTCGACATGTTCGTGCGCGCCATCAACGCCGATGGCGACGCCAGCGTGCGCGCCGTGGCGCTGGCCCCCGGCGTGATCGACACCGACATGCAACGCACCATCCGTGGCGCCGACTTTGCCGGCGTGCAGCGCTTCCGCGATCTGCACGCGCACGGCGAGCTGGTCTCGCCGCAAGACGCCGCCGCGCGCATCGCCGCCTACCTCGTCCGCCCCGACTTTGGCGCGATCGAGCTGGACGACCTGCGCAACATCGCCTGAACCGACATTCCTCTCATCACCATCATGACCGAACAGAACAACCCGGCCGAATCGAATACCGCGGCCGCCGTGCCGGCGCAGGACGACAACAAGATCATCGCCGAGCGCCGCGAGAAGCTGGCCGAAATCCGCCAGCAAGGCGTCGCGTTCCCGAACGATTTCCGGCCGACGCACCATGCCGGTGATCTGCAAGCCAAGTACCGCGAGCTGGACCAGGTCGCGCTGGAAGCCGAACCGGTGCAGGTGGCCATTGCCGGCCGCATGATGCTCAAGCGCGTGATGGGCAAGGCCAGCTTTGCCACCGTGCAGGACAGCTCCGACCGCATCCAGTTCTACATCAGCCGCGACGCCGTGGGCGAAGACGTCTACGCCAGCTTCAAGAAGTGGGACTTGGGCGATATCGTGGCCGCACGCGGCACGCTGATGAAGACGAAGACCGGCGAACTGTCGGTGGCGGTGACGGAGCTGCGCCTGCTCTCGAAGAGCCTGCGGCCGCTGCCGGGCGACTACTACGGCCTGGCCGACCAGGAACAGAAGTACCGCCAGCGCTACGTCGACCTGATCGTCTCGAAGGAAACGCGCGACACGTTCCGCGCCCGTACCAAGGCGATGGCCTCGCTGCGCAACTTCATGGCCGGCAACGGTTTCATGGAGGTCGAGACGCCGATGCTGCACCCGATTCCGGGCGGCGCGGCAGCCAAGCCGTTCATCACGCATCACAACGCGCTGGACATGCAGATGTTCCTGCGCATCGCGCCCGAGCTGTACCTCAAGCGCCTGATCGTCGGCGGCTTCGAGCGCGTCTACGAGATCAACCGCAACTTCCGTAACGAGGGCGTGTCGCCGCGACACAACCCCGAGTTCACGATGATGGAGTTCTACGCGGCCTACACGGACTACCGCTGGCTGATGGGCTTCACCGAGCAGCTGATCCGCCAGGCGGCCATCGACGCCTCAGGCACCGCCACGCTCACTTACCAGGGCCGCGAGCTGGATCTGGCCAAGCCGTTCCATCGCCTGACCATCTGCCAGGCAATCCAGAAGTACGCGCCGCAATACACCGACGCGCAACTGGCGGATGTCGACTTCCTGCGCGCCGAGCTGAAGAAGTTCAAGATCGACACCAACGCGCCGCAATTCCTGAACGCTGGCGTGGGGACCCTGCAGCTTGTGCTGTTTGAAGAGACCGCCGAATCGCAACTGTGGGAGCCGACGTTCATCATCGACTACCCGGTCGAAGTGTCGCCGCTGGCACGCGGCTCCGACACGCTGCCCGGCATCACCGAGCGCTTCGAGCTGTTCATCACCGGCCGCGAAATCGCCAACGGCTTCTCCGAGCTGAATGACCCGGAAGACCAGGCTGAGCGCTTCCGCAAGCAGGTCGAACAGAAAGACGCCGGCGACGAAGAAGCCATGTTCTATGACGCCGACTACATCCGCGCCTTGGAATACGGCATGCCCCCGACCGGTGGCTGCGGCATCGGCATCGACCGTCTGGTGATGTTGCTCACCGACAGCCCGAACATCCGCGACGTGATCCTTTTTCCGCACCTGCGCCGGGAAGACTGATCGGTTCGGTCGATCGCCTTCGAAAAACCTCGGGGGCGTTTTTTGTTGCCTGCGAATGCGCAAAACCCGCGCCCACCCCGCTATTTGTAACATCGCCTCGTTTCCACAATATGTATCAAACCGCGCCAAATACTTGATTTCTAAAGGAAAAACCTCGGTACAGATGCTTACAAATTAAAACGGCATCCGTTTGGGCGATGAACCACACTGTGATCATCGAAAGGCCGCAACATGAACCAATCACGGGCCGCAGGAGAACGAAGATGAACAACAACATCCAACCGAACCAAGGTCAGCAATACGGTGGCACGTCGCCGGGCCAAGTCCCGTCGTCGTCGCGACGCATGCATCCGCTGATGACGACGGCTGCCGTGGCCGTGATCATCGCCAGCCTGACGGCGGTGGCTGCCATTACCGGCGTGCTGCCCACCTCGAAGGCGACGCAGGGCAGCACGGACCCGAACGTCGCAGCGCAATCGGCAGCGGCCATGCCGGGCGCATCGGCCCCGATGGTGCTGGCGGCGCCGGGCCAGACCACACAACCGAATCAGGCCGCTCCGTATCCGGCACAGAACGTGGCACCCGCTCCGGCGCGAGCCCGTGAGCCGTCGTACGCTGAACGCCCGTCGTCGAACAATCCGAGCTATGCGCAAACGCAACCGCGCCAGTCGGCCAGCCCGTATGCCGGCCGTGTGACGTCGGTCACGCCGATCACCACGCAAGGCAAGGAAACGGGCCTCGGCATGATCGGGGGCGCGGTGGTGGGCGGGCTGCTGGGTAACCAGATTGGCCGCGGCAATGGCCGTACGCTGGCGACGGTCGGCGGCGCAGTGGCAGGCGGCTACGGCGGCCATGTGGCCGAAAACTACTACAGCCGCGATACCCAATACCGCGTGAACGTCCGCATGGACAACGGTACGACGCGCAGCTTCATGTACAAGGCTGCTCCGGGCTTCCAGGCAGGCGAACGTGTCCATGTCGAGAACGGGACGCTGGTGGCCGGTTAATCCGGCGTCGCCGTCGCCCAAAAGAAAAACCGGCCTTCGGGCCGGTTTTTTCATGCGCATGCGTTTGATTGACGCTACGCGCTTATTCCGCTTCGTCGATCCAGGCTTGCTGGATGGCTTCCAGGAACTTCTCGCCGCCACGCTTGTGGTCATCGTCAAAGCCTTCCAGGGTGACGACCTTGTTGTGCAGGTCGACAAAGTTCAGGCGCGTGGGATCGACGTCAGGGTATTTGTCGTACAGCGCTTCCGCGATCTGTTGGATATCGTTCCATTTCATGATGGGCTCCTCCACCGCTGGCCGGTCGGCTCAGTGGTTTTCCTTGGCGTGGTTGATCGTGTACTTCGGAATCTCGACGGTCAGGTCCGTCTCCGCCACCTTGGCCTGGCAGGACAGGCGCGAGTTCGGCTCCAGGCCCCAGGCCTTGTCGAGCAGATCCTCTTCCTTCTCGGTCGCCTCATCCAGGGAATTGAAGCCCTCGCGCACGATCACGTGGCAGGTCGTGCAGGCGCACGACTTCTCGCATGCATGCTCGATCTCGATGTCAGCGCCCAGCAGCGCATCGCAGATGGTCGTGCCGGGCTTGGCTTCGATCACGGCCCCTTCCGGGCAGTATTCGACGTGAGGAAGGACGACGATTTGTGGCATGAAGAAACTCGTTCGATAAATGTGTTTTGGGAGATGCGATCGGCGATCAGCCGAGCTCCTCGATGCGTTTGCCGGCGAGCGCCTTGCGAATGCCGCGGTCCATGCGGCGCGCGGCGAATTCGTCGGTGCCATGCGACAGGGCATCCACGGCGTCCTTGATGGCGCGGTGGTCTTCGCCCTGCATGGTGGTGCGCAGCGCGGCGATCTCGGCGTCGATGGCGGCGCGCTCCTCGGGCGACAGCAAATCGCCATCGGCCGCCAGCGCCTGCGACAGCGCCTCCAGCAGGCGCTCGGCCTCAACCCGCTCTTCCGCTAGCGCCCGGCGGCGCATGTCGTCTTCGGCGGACTGGAAACCTTCCTGCAGCATGCGCGCGACATCGTCATCGGCCAGACCGTACGACGGCTTCACAGCGATCGACGCTTCCACGCCCGACACCGTTTCGCGTGCTGACACCGACAACAAACCATCGGCGTCCACCTGATACGTCACGCGGATGCGCGCGGCGCCGGCCACCATTGCCGGGATACCGCGCAACTCGAAACGCGCCAGCGAACGGCAATCGCTCGCCAGTTCACGCTCGCCTTGCAGAACGTGGATCGCCATGGCCGTCTGGCCGTCCTTGAACGTAGTGAATTCCTGCGCGCGCGCGACGGGAATCGTGCTGTTGCGCGGGATGATCTTTTCAACCAGGCCACCCATCGTCTCGACACCCAGCGACAGCGGGATCACGTCAAGCAGCAGCCAGTCTTCGCCCGGCGCACGGTTGCCGGCCAGCAGGTTGGCCTGCATGGCAGCGCCAATGGCGACCACCTGGTCCGGATCGAGATTGGTGAGCGGCGTGCGACCAAACAGCTGCCCCACGGCACGGCGGATGATCGGCATACGCGTGGCGCCACCGACCAGCACCACGCCCTTCACGTCTTCGACCGTCACACCCGCATCGCGCAGGGCGCGGCGCACGGGCGACAGCGTCTTCTGCACGAGATTGGCGGTCAGTTCGGCAAAGGTCTCGGCGGTCAGCACGAGATGCACGGTCTCGCCGGTGGAGAGCATCGCGTCAATCTCGGTGCTGTCAGCGGTGGAGAGCCATTCCTTGGCGGCGCGCGCCTTGTTCAGCAGCAGGCGCGTGTCTTCGGCCGAGAGCGGTTGCAGACCGGCTTGCTCGACGATCCAGCACACAACGCGCTGGTCGAAATCGTCACCGCCGAGCGCGGAGTCGCCGCCCGTCGACATCACCTCGAACACGCCCTTGGTGAGCTTGAGCACCGAGATGTCGAACGTACCGCCGCCCAGGTCATAGACGGCGTAAATGCCTTCGGCGGCGTTGTCCAGGCCGTAGGCGATGGCGGCCGCGGTCGGCTCGTTCAGCAGACGCAGCACGTTCAGGCCGGCCAGCTTGGCGGCGTCCTTGGTGGCTTGGCGCTGCGCATCGTCAAAGTACGCCGGCACGGTGATGACGGCGCCGACAAGCTCATCGCCGAGCGTATCTTCCGCGCGCTGGCGCAGCGTGGCGAGAATCTCCGCCGACACTTCCACCGGGCTTTTCACGCCGGCCACGGTCTTCAACTGCACCATGCCGGGCGCATCGACGAAGTCGTACGGCGTGTTCTCGATGTGGGCAACATCCTTCAGGCCGCGCCCCATGAAACGCTTGACCGAGATGATGGTGTTTTCGGGTCGCGCACGGCTTCGGCCTGGGCCTTGTAGCCGATGTGGGCGCCGCCCGTGGGCAGATAGCGCACGACCGAGGGCAACAGCGGGCGCCCCTGATCGTCGGGCAACACTTCCGGCACGCTGCTGCGCACGGAGGCCACCAGCGAGTTAGTCGTGCCCAGATCGATACCGACCGCCAGACGACGCTGGTGCGGTGCGGGCGATTCGCCGGGTTCGGAAATCTGCAGTAAAGCCATGGGGATGTCTCGATTGCGCGGGTGGGCTGCCTGCCGGGGCAAACCCGGCATTGTCGCAAATTCTGGGTTCTAGTCTTCCAGCCGGTCGATGGCCTCGGCGGTGTCGCGTTCGATCTTTTCGATGAACATCAATTGGCGCACGGCATCAGCTGCCGCAGCGGTGTTGCCATCGCCATTGAGCAGGCCGGACAGCGCCTGATAACGCGTGCGTTTTTCCTTGCGCAGCATGGCCAGCAAATCGTCCAGCGCATCCACGTTGCGCTCGGCCTTGGCGTCGCCGAGCGCCTCGCGCCACTCCATTTGCTGCATCAGAAACGCGGGCGGCATGGCCGTGTTGTTCTCGGCCTGCACGTCGATACCGCGCAGGTGCAGCAGATACGTCGCCCGTTTGAGCGGATCACGCAACGTCTGATAGGCCTCGTTGGCGCGCGTGGCCCATTGCATGGCAACGCGGCGCTCCGCATCACCCGCGTGGGCATAGCGATCCGGATGCGCCTGCGACTGCACGGTGCGGTAGGCAGCGTTCAGCGCGTCGTCGTCAACCTCAAAGTCTTCAGGCAGTCCGAAGAGGGAAAAATGCGTCGTGTTCGCTGACAAGCCGGAATTCATGAATAAAAAAAGCGGCCGCGCCGCCTCGTGTTCCTCATTCGACCGGTTCACCCCGATCGCACTTCAGGCATTCCACAACCACGCCGATCTTGCTGGCGCGCCCGGCTTCGGTTTCCGTCCAGGGTCGCAGCTGCCAGGGCGGATCGTGACGCATGTGCTGCCCATGTCCGCAAGCGAGACGGGCGACCCAGTGGCCCTCCTCGTCCCGCTCGAAACCGACAATCGCTTGCTTCAATCTGCCCCGCTCACACGCGGAACGACTCGCCGCAACCGCATTCGTCCTTAACGTTCGGGTTGTTGAAGCGGAAACCTTCGTTCAGTCCTTCACGTGCGTAGTCCAGCTCGGTACCGTCGATGTACGGCAGGCTCTTCGGATCGACGATCACCTTGACGCCGTTGGATTCGAAGACTTGGTCTTCGGCGGCAATCTCATCTGCGTATTCGAGTTTGTAGGCGAGGCCCGAACAGCCCGTGGTCTTCACGCCCACGCGCAGGCCCACGCCCTTGCCACGGCGGGTCAGGTAGCGGGAAACGTGCTGCGCGGCCTTGTCGGTCAGGGTGATCATGCTGCGTCCTTTCTATCCAAACGGGCTCAAGCAGCCTTCTGCTCGGCCGAGCCGTGCTTTTCCTTGTAGTCGGCCACGGCCGCCTTGATGGCGTCTTCAGCGAGGATCGAGCAGTGGATCTTCACGGGCGGCAGGGCCAGCTCTTCAGCGATGGCCGTGTTGCGGATCTCCAGCGCTTGGTCCAGCGTCTTGCCCTTCACCCATTCCGTCACCAGCGACGACGAAGCGATGGCCGAACCGCAGCCGTAGGTCTTGAACTTGCGTCTTCGATCACGCCCTGCTCGTTGACCTTGATCTGCAGCTTCATCACGTCGCCGCAAGCCGGCGCGCCGACCATGCCGGTACCGACCGTGTCGTCGCCCTTCTCGAACGAACCGACGTTGCGCGGGTTTTCGTAATGGTCCAGAACTTGGTTGCTGTAAGACATTTCACACCTCTTTCAATCGTTGGCTGGCGCGGGGGCGCCTGTTATTCGTCAAACGCCGCGCTCAGTGCGCCGCCCATTGAATGCTGTTCAGATCCACGCCGTCCTTGTACATCTCCCACAGCGGAGACAGGTCGCGCAGCTTGCCGATCTTGCTCTTGAGCAGCTCGACCACGTAATCGACTTCTTCTTCGGTCGTGAAGCGGCCCACCGTGAAGCGGATGGAGCTGTGTGCCAGTTCGTCGTTGCGGCCCAGGGCGCGCAGCACGTACGACGGCTCCAGAGAGGCCGAGGTGCAGGCCGAACCCGACGACACGGCGACATCCTTGATTGCCATGATCAGCGACTCGCCTTCGACAAAGTTGAAGCTGATGTTCAGGTTGTGCGGCACACGGGCTTCCATGTCGCCGTTCACGTACACCTCTTCCATCGTGTTCAGGCCGCGGTACAGGCGATCGCGCAGCATGCGGATGCGCTCGTTCTCGGTCGCCATTTCTTCCTTGGCGATGCGGAAAGCCTCACCCATGCCGACGATCTGGTGCGTGGCCAGCGTGCCCGAACGCATGCCGCGCTCGTGGCCGCCGCCGTGCATCTGCGCTTCGATGCGGATACGCGGCTTGCGTCGCACGTACAGCGCGCCGATACCCTTCGGGCCATACGTCTTGTGCGCCGAGAACGACATCAGGTCGACCTTCAGCTTCTGCAAGTCGATTTCTACCTTGCCCGTCGCCTGCGCGGCGTCGACGTGGAAGATCACGCCTTTCTCGCGGCAGATTTCGCCCAGCGTTTCGATGTCTTGAATGACGCCGATTTCGTTGTTCACCATCATCACCGAGGCGAGGATGGTGTCGGGGCGGATCGCTTGCTTGAAGACGTCGATATCGATCAGGCCGTTGTCCTTTACGTCCAGGTACGTCACTTCGAAGCCCTGGCGCTCCAGCTCACGCGTCGTGTCCAGCACAGCCTTGTGCTCGGTCTTGACGGTGATGATGTGCTTGCCCTTGCTGCTGTAGAAGTTTGCAGCGCCCTTGATGGCCAGGTTGTCGGATTCGGTGGCGCCGGACGTCCAGACGATTTCACGCGGGTCGGCATTCACCAGCGCGGCAACCTGCTCGCGCGCAGTCTCGACCGCCTTTTCGGCTTCCCAACCAAACGGGTGGCTGCGCGAGGCCGGATTGCCGAAACTCTCGCGCAGATACGGAATCATCTTGTCGACCACGCGCGGATCCACCGGCGTCGTCGCGGAATAGTCCATGTAGATGGGAAGCTGCAGGGTGCTCATATCTTGTCTGCCTTATATGGGGGGCGATGTTCTTGTGTGGCGCCGGCGTCGTGGCCAGCCTCACGCTGGCGCAATTACGACTGCGCCAGACTGAAAACGGAGTTGACCAGCGGGGCGCGCTTGACCGGTTCGGCGGCGACCGACGTGGCGGGCGGCGCGTCGACGGCGCGCGCCCGTGCCGGAGCACGTTCACGGCGTGCCGGACGCGCTTCACGCATGTCCTGAATCACTTCGGGCTGGCGCTCGCGTTGCTGATCGACCAGGTTCTGCAGCGACACCGAATCGAGATACTCGACCATCTTCTGATTGAGGGTGGCCCACAGGTCGTGCGTCATGCAGCGGCCCGTATGGCCGCCGACATGCTCTTCGCCGCCGCAGTTGCCCTTGCCGCCGCATTGGGTCGCATCGAGCGGCTCATCCACGGCAATGATGATGTCGGCAACGGTCACGTCGTCGGCACGGCGCGCGAGACTGTAGCCGCCGCCCGGACCGCGCACGCTCTCCACGATTTCGTGGCGGCGCAGTTTGCCGAACAGCTGCTCCAGATACGACAGCGAAATTTTCTGACGCTGGCTGATGCCAGCCAGCGTGACCGGGCCCTGCTCCTGGCGTAGCGCCAAGTCAATCATGGCGGTGACCGCGAAGCGGCCTTTGGTGGTCAATCTCATGGCGTCGGGGAAATACCTGATCGTTTTGCTCAAGTATAAAGGAACCCGACAAAATCGGTCAACTAAGGTGTCGGGGGATTCCGCGTCGCAGCAAGGGGATTTGCAGAGCCCGAAAAACGGGGGGCCACGCGGCAGGCCGTATTGTGGACTAAAACAATCAACCACGTCCGATAGGGCTATCCAGCCACTCCCGCAACGCAACTTGGATATCCGTCTCGAACGCCGCGTCACTGCGGGTTTTTCCTTATGCGGTGAAAAGCGCAATTTCATTGACTTCTGTTACGCGGTAGCCGAGACTGTCAGATACGCAAACGTTTGCGAAGAGCGAGGCGCGATTGCCCTTAGGAATGCCTTACGGCGTGACACGGCAGCGACGCCCGCACCCACCCCGCCCCAGACAGGCCTCTTCCTGGAGGAGACACCATGGATATCCGCCGTCGCCGCGCCCTGCACCTTGGCGTGGGCTCTGCCGTCGCTGCTGCTCTGCCGTTCCCGTTTTCGCTGGCGCATGCCGCCAACCAAGGGTTGCGCTGGTCATGAAATCGCTCGCCAACGAGTTCTTCCTCACCATGGAGAACGGCGCGCGCAAGCATCAGAAGGACCACGCGTCGGAGTACACGCTGCTGACCAACGGCATTCGCGACGAAACCGACACCGCCGGGCAAATTCGCCTGGTCGAGCAGATGCTCGTCGCGCGTGTGGACGCGCTGGTGCTGGCGCCGGCCGACTCCAAGGCGTTGGTGCCGGTCGTCAAGAAGGCGGTGGACGCGGGCATTCTCGTCATCAACATCGACAACCGGCTCGACCCGGCGGCGCTCAAGGAAAAGGGCCTTAACGTGCCTTTCGTGGGGCCGGACAACCGCAAGGGTGCGCGACTGGTGGGCGACTTTGTTGCCAAGTCGCTCAAGCCGGGCGATGCCGTGGGCATCATCGAGGGCATTCCGACCACCACCAATGCCCAGCAGCGCACCGCCGGCTTCAAGGATGCGGCCGAAGCCGCCAAGCTGAAGATCGCCGGCGTGCAGTCGGGCGAGTGGGAAATCGACAAGGGCAACAAAGTGGCGGCCGCCATGCTGCGCTCCGAGCCCAACCTGAAGGCGCTGCTGTGCGGCAACGACAACATGGCGATCGGCGCCGTATCGGCGGTGCGCGCTGCCGGCAAGCTGGGCAAGGTGCTGATTGGCGGCTATGACAACATCGACGCCATCAAGGCCATGCTGGCTGACGGGCGTGTCGTTGCGACGGCCGATCAGCACGCCGATCAGCAAGCCGTCTATGGCATCGAGACCGCCCTGAAGGCGTTGGCCTCCAAGACGCCGCAGGCGAAGCTGTCGGGTGTCGTCGAGACACCGGTCAACCTCGTCACGCGTTCCTGACCCGACAGACCGGCCAGCCGCCGCCAGCCATGTCTGCCGCTTACGAACCGCGCACGCCGCTGCTGCGCGTCTCCGCCCTCAGCAAGCACTACGCCGCCCCCGTGCTGCGAGATATCGATCTCGACGTGCACGCGGGCGAGGTGCTTGCGCTTACGGGGAGAACGGCGCCGGCAAGAGCACGCTCTCCAAGATCCTCTGCGGGCTGGAGACGGCGACTTCGGGGTCGATGACGCTGGCCGGCGCGCTGTACGCACCCGAGTCACGCAACGCAGCCGAAGCGCTGGGCGTACGCATGGTGCTGCAGGAACTGAGCATGGTGCCGACGCTGACGGTGGCCGAGAACCTGTTCCTGGGCGACCTGCCCCGCCGGCTCGGTTTTGTGGATCGCTCTGCGTTGCGCCATCGGGCCGAACAGGCGCTCGCTCGCGTCGGCCTGGACCTCGACCCGTGGACGCCCGTCCAGACGCTCGGCATCGGCCACCGGCAGATGATCGAGATTGCCCGCGCGCTGGCGAGCGCATGCCGTGTGCTGATTCTCGACGAGCCGACGGCAATGCTGAGCGCGCACGAGAGCGCCACGCTGTTCGAGCGCATCGACGCGCTGCGCCGCGAAGGCGTGGCGATCATCTACATCTCTCACCGCCTGGACGAACTCGCGCGCATTGCGGATCGCATCGTCGTGCTGCGTGACGGCAAGCTCGTGACCGATGCGCCGGCTGCGACCGTCACGCAGGATGCGCTGATCCAGGCGATGGTCGGTCGCGACGTGGCCGCCGCATCCGAAACAGAACGCACCACGCGCGCGCCGTGGCCCGGTGACGGCTCACCGGCGTTGCGCGTGACCGGCCTCACGCGTGCGCCGGCCGTGCGCGATGTGAACTTTGACGTCGCGCCGGGGAAATTTTTGGCATCGCGGGGCTGGTCGGCGCGGGGCGCACGGAACTGCTACGGCTGATCTTCGGTGCGGACCGCGCAGACACTGGCACCGTCGAAGTGGGCTCGCCGCTGGCACCTGCGCGCATCCGCTCGCCCGGCGATGCGGTACGCCACGGCATCAGCCTGCTCACCGAAGACCGCAAGGACGAAGGGCTGATGCTGAGCCTGCCCATCGCCACCAACATCGCGCTGGGCAACATGCCTGGCGTCACGAAGCGCGGCTGGCTGCAACCCGCGCAAGAGCGTGCGCTGGCGCAGCGGCACATCGGCGCCCTGCGGGTCCGGTGCGCGGGTCCGGAGCAGCCGGTGGGTGAACTGTCCGGCGGCAATCAGCAGAAGGTGGCCATCGCCCGCTGGCTGGAGCGCGACACGCCCGTGCTGCTGTTCGATGAGCCCACGCGAGGTGTGGACGTGGGCGCCAAGTTCGACATCTACACGCTGCTCGAGGCCCTGGCGGCGCGCGGCAAGGCGCTGGTCGTGGTGTCGAGCGATCTGCGCGAACTCATGCAGTTGTGTGACCGCATCGGCGTCATGCGCGCCGGGCGGCTCACGCACATCTTCCAACGCGGTGGCTGGAGCCAGGACGCCCTGCTCGCCGCCGCCTTCGGTGAATCGGAAGAAGCCGAGTCACCTGCACCCCAATCCCCTCGGAGACCGCTGATGCGCTCTGATTCCACCCTGCCCCCGGCACCGCCCGCAGGGACCGCCGGCACGCGCGCGGCGCTCGGCATGTCGCTTGGCACCATCGGCGGGTTGCTCGCTGCGCTGGTCGCCATGCTGGTGCTGTTCGGCACGCTGTCGCCTACGTTCTTCTCGCTGCCCACGTTCACAACCATCGCCAACGAGATCCCCGACCTGCTGGTGATGGCGGTGGGCATGACGTTCATCCTGATGATCGGCGGGATTGATTTGTCGGTGGGCTCGGTGCTGGCGCTGTCGGCTTCGGTGCTGTCCGTGGCCATGACCAAGTTCGGGTGGGGCTTGCTGCCCGCAGCGCTGGCGGGCGTGACGCTGGCCACGGCGGCCGGCATGCTGACCGGCGCGGTCACGGTCCACTGGGGCATTCCGTCGTTCATTGTGTCACTGGGCGTGCTGGAAATGGCGCGCGGCCTCGCCTACAGCCTCACCGATTCGCGCACGGTGTACATCGGCAGCGCGGTCGACTGGCTGGCCAACCCCATCGCGCTGGGCATTGCGCCGTCGTTCCTGATTGCGATTGCGATCACGGTAGTTGGCCAGATCGTACTGGTGCGCACCGTGTTCGGCCGCTACCTGGTGGCCATCGGCACCAATGAAGAAGCCGTGCGGCTGGCGGGCGTGAACCCCGCCCCTACAAGATTGCGGTGTTCGCGCTGATGGGGCTGCTCTCCGGCCTGGCTGCACTGTTCCAGGTATCACGCCTGGAAGCCGCCGATCCGAACGCCGGCGTGGGCATGGAGCTGCAGGTGATCGCGGCCGTAGTGATCGGCGGCACGAGCCTGATGGGCGGGCGTGGCTCGGTCGTGCGCACGCTGTTCGGCGTGCTGATCATCTCGGTGCTGGAATCGGGCCTTGCGCAGATCGGCGCCTCCGAGCCTACCAAACGCATCATCACGGGCGCGGTCATCGTTGCAGCCGTGGTCATGGATACCTATCGCAGCAAGCGCAACCGCAGCAAGCACCATTGAGAGACAGAGGAGATCGTCATGGCAACCATCAAGGACGTGGCCGCACTGGCCGGAGTTTCGTTCACCACCGTCTCGCACGTCATCAACAACACAAGACCGGTCAACGCCGAAACGCGCAAGCGCGTGGAAGAAGCCATCCGGGCCACGCGCTATGTGCCGAGCGCCGTGGCGCGCTCGCTCAAGCACCGCACCACGCGCACGATCGGCGTGCTGGTGCCCACCGCCACCAACCCGTACTTTGCGGAGCTGGCGCGGGGCATTGAAGACGTGTGCGCCGCTGCCGGCTACAGTGTCATCCTCTGCAACTCCGACGACGACCCGCGCAAGCAGCGCGACTACCTGCGCGTGCTGATGGAAAAACGCGTCGACGGCATCATCGTCAGCAGCGCCGGGCCCGATACGGCATTGGTGGAAGCGCTCGGGGAATCCGCCCTGCCCATCGTGATGGTCGACCGCCCGACCGAAGGCATCCAGGCCGATCAGGTGCAGGTGGATCACGAAGAAGGCGCGTACATGGCGACCAAGCATCTGCTGGAACTCGGCCACCGCCGCATCGCCTGCATCAGCGGGCCGTCGGCGCTGAGCGTGACGGCAGAGCGCCTGGCCGGTTTCCACCGCGCTGCGCGAAGCCGGCGTGCCGGAAGCCTCCGCCCGCATTGCCGAAGGCGATTTCACGAGCCCTGGCGGCTACCGCGCCGCGCGCCAGCTGCTGACCGAAGGCGAGATGCCCACCGCCATCTTTGCCGGCAATGACCTGATGGGCATCGGTGCGCTGCGGGCTGCGGCCGAGCTTGGCATTCCCGTGCCGAAGGCGCTTTCCGTGATGGGCTTTGACGATATCGAGCTCAGCCGCTACGTCTATCCGGCGCTGTCCACCGTCGGCCAGTCGATCCGCCAACTCGGCGAGACCACTGCGCAGACGCTGCTCGAGCACCTCGGCGACAACGCCCTGCGCCATCCCGTGGAAGAGCCGCGTGCGCGCCGCATCGTGCTGCCGCCGCGCCTGTCTCTGCGGGAGTCGACCGCCGAACCCGAGCGCCCGGCCCGCGCCGCCTGATTCCGCATTCCTTTCACGCTTTCAACGTAGTCCCGACATGGTGGCCAAGCGCCCTTCCGCCTCTTCCGCGCACCCCGCTGCCGACGTGCTGATCGTCGGCAGCCTGAACATGGATCTGGTGATCCGCACGCCCCGCTTGCCGCGTCCCGGGCAAACGGTTGCAGCCCCTGCGCTGGAAACCATTCCCGGCGGCAAGGGCGCCAACCAGGCCGTGGCAGCCGCACGCTTGGGGGCTCGCGTCGCCATGCTCGGCTGCGTGGGGGATGACGCGTACGGCACCGCGTTGCGCGACGGCCTGCGCCGCGAAGGCGTGGACACATCGATGGTGTCGGTGCACGCCGGGGCAGCCACCGGCATCGCGTGCGTGACCGTGGCCAACAGCGGCCAGAACACCATCGTCATCGTGGCCGGCGCCAACGAATTGCTGACGCCCGCCATGATCGAAGCGCAGCGTGCCGCATTCGAGCGCGCGCGTGTGATCGTCTGTCAGTTGGAATCGCCGCCGGATGCGGTGGAATGCGCGCTGAAGCTGGGCCAGCGGCTTGGCAAGACGGTCATCCTGAACCCGGCGCCTGCAATCGGCCCACTGCCTACCCCGTGGCTCGCCGCCTGCGATTACCTGATCCCGAACGAAACAGAGGCCGCGCTGCTGACGGCCCGGCCCGTCGATTCGCCCGAAGCTGCGCTGGATGCGGCTGCTGATCTCCACGCGCAAGGTGCGCGGCACGTGATTGTCACGCTGGGCGCGCGCGGCGTTGCCTATGTGGATGCACACTCGCGCGTGCTGATGCCGGCCCCCACAGCGCACGCCATCGATACCACAGCGGCCGGCGATACGTTCGTTGGCGCACTGGCTGCGGCGCTCGCGGAAGATGCGGCCCCCGCTGCGGCCATCGAGTTTGGGCAGGCCGCGGCGGCCGTGTCGGTCACGCGGCTTGGCGCACAGCCGTCCATTCCGTTCCGCAGCGAGTTGGGCGCACCTGTCGCGCCCGCACCGCACTAGACCGGTGTGCTGGTGCCGGGCGGCGTGCTCGCAGTCGGGGCACGTGGGACCAACAGGCACAGCGGATCCCGCAAGATGCGCCGCCACACGGCGCCCGTCACGCGCTTGCGATCGACGCCGCGAAGGTTGCGCGAGCGCATCGCCATGTTGAAGGCCAACGCAAACGACACCAGAACGTTCAGCACGCCCATCAGCGCAATGCCGGCCACGGCAAGCCAGAACGGCGCGGTGTGCATGACGCTGGGGCCAAGCACGCCCACGGCCGTCGCCACCGCACCCGTCGACAGCGTGACATGTCGCACCTCCATATGCGGGCCGAAAAACGACAGGATCTCCGGCCCCAGCCCGAGCATGAATCCCAGCGAGACGTTGGCGACAATGCCCGACAGATTGCGCTTCCAGAAGCTGGCAATGCGCTGTGCGCCCTGGGTGCCGACCATGAAGCGCAGGCGCCGGTGATAGGCAATCACATCGTGCACACGATGCAGCGCAAACCAGTTGTCGGCCCAACCCGCCGCCAGGCTTGAGGCCCACAGCAGCACACCCGTGAAGATGGCGTACAGCGGTGTCGGCCCGAGAATCGAAAACGACTCGATGGTCGCCATCGCCTTCGCTGCCGAAATCAGATCCGCATGGAAGAACCGCCCGGCCAGCCACTGCACCACAAAAGCCACCGGCGCCACTGCCACAAGGTTGCCTGCAATGGCCGCAGCGTTGGAGCGAATCATGGCGACGGTATCGTCGACAAAGCGGTCCAGCCCTTCCT
This sequence comes from Ralstonia sp. 1B3, assembly GCF_036631435.1. NCBI lineage: Bacteria > Pseudomonadati > Pseudomonadota > Betaproteobacteria > Burkholderiales > Burkholderiaceae > Ralstonia > Ralstonia sp. 1B3. Next base: position 18,031 of record NZ_JAPNUG010000020.1, read on the forward strand.
GGCGCCCCACCTGGTCCAGCCGATGCGCCAACGCGGGCGCCGTCATGGCGGGTTGCTTGGTGGCCAGCGTGAAATGCGCGAAATGGATGCCGAGAAAGCTGAGCGCATAGTTGATCGACGCGAACAGCCCTTCGGTAAAGCGCGACAGATGCGCTCCGGTGATGAAGAACTTGATGTACACCGTGGCCGCCGTGATGACGCCACCGCCCGCTGCGGCCTTCACCATCGCCCCGTATTCCTTGCCGTCGCGGGTGATGTAGTGCTCGCCGCTCTCGGCAGACCGCTCGACCACCTTGCGCGCCAGATCAGCGAACGTGGAGCGGATCAGATACCCCACGCTGCGGCGATGCTGGCTGGCCGATACCAGCTCGGCCGTCATATGCACGAAGCGACGCAGCCCTGCGTGTCCGCCCATGCCGTCAGCAGCAAATCGATACGGCCCAGCCACGCCTTCATGCGCTCAACCTGGAAGACGACTTCCACCGAGACGCCGTTCTCGTCCAGGTGCTGATACACGCTGGCCGTCGCCGTTCGGCAGCGGTCCAGCACGGCGCGGAAATAGTTGAGTTCCTGCAGGAACCGCTCGGGGCTTGCCGGCGCCGTGTTGGGCCGCTCCAGGAAGATCGCGTTGGCCGCATCGGCGAGCAAGTAAAACGGAGAATCGGTGAGTTCCGCATGGTCCATGCGGCTGCGAATGCCGCGCGACAACCCGGCCGCGCGCACCTGGCTGATGAGGATCTGGATGCTGATACCGAGGCTGCGCTCCAGTCGTGTCTGGCCTACAGCGTGCTCGTCATCGCTCATCCCCGCGCGGAACAGCCCATAAAGGCGCGTGACCAGTTCGTCGTCCAGACCGTCGACCCACTGCGCGTCGGTCGGCCCCACAAACAGCAGTGCAAACAATGTCGCCAGTTGCGCCTGATTCGGGGCGGGCGGCAGCCAGCGCGCCTGCCAGCGGTCGATCAATTCGCTCCAGAAACCCGAGCGTGACGACAACCCCGTATCGCATAACAGCGACACCGGATCGTTGTCCTGCACGATGCTGCGCAATGTCTGCCCGACGCGCTCTGCCAAGGCCGGATTGTTCTCCAGCACCTGCAGCAGATAACGCAGGCGGGCATAACGCCACGACTCTGAGGCCGCGCCCGCAGGCCTGTCCGCGCGGCGCAGCCAGTAGCCCAGTTCGATCAGCCATTCATTGCGTTCGGCCAGGCTGCGCGTGGGCTCAAACTGCGCCAGGATGGCATCGAGTTGATGGCTGGCGTGCCGGGACGCGCGCCACTTGCGCCACGGGTTAAGCAAAAAATCGAACATCGAACTCCCTTGATGGCAGACGCGTGCAGCAAGCGCTGCAGCAGGTGCCGGCTCCCCGGTCAGGCGACGCGCACGGGCCGAATTTGATCTGAAATGATGTCAACAGCAACCCCTGCCACCTGCAACGAGGTGGCGGGGTTTCAAGCGGAGGCCGCGCGATTCAGGCGGCCGGAACGATGTGGTCTTCGCCGCTCGCCCCAAAGAGCTGCGACTTGAGCTTGGCAAGCTGATCGCGCACCGCCGCCGCCTTTTCGAATTCGAGATTCTTGGCGTGGTCGAGCATCTGTTTTCCAGGCGCTTGATTTCCTTGGACGCCTGCTTCTCGCTCATGTCTTCGTACTTGGCGGCCTCTTGCGCGGCCTTCAGTTCCGCGCGCGCGTCGTCGACGTTGTACACGCCATCGATGATGTCCTTGATGCGTTTGACGACGCCGCGCGGCGCGATGCCATGCGCCTCGTTGTGGGCGATCTGCTTGGCGCGGCGGCGCTCGGTTTCGTCGATCGCCTTCTTCATCGAATCGGTCATGCGATCCGCATACAGGATGGCGGTACCGTTCACGTTGCGCGCCGCCCGGCCGATGGTCTGGATGAGCGAACGCTCGGCGCGCAGGAAACCTTCCTTGTCCGCATCCAGGATCGCCACGAGCGACACCTCAGGAATATCCAGACCTTCGCGCAGCAGGTTGATACCGACCAGCACGTCGAAGGTGCCCAGTCGCAGGTCGCGGATGATTTCCACGCGCTCGACGGTGTCGATGTCCGAATGCAGGTAGCGGACCTTGATGCCGTTCTCCGACAGAAACTCGGTCAACTGCTCGGCCATGCGCTTGGTGAGCGTCGTCACCAGCACGCGCTCGCCAGCCTCGACACGCACATGGATTTCAGACAGCAGATCGTCGACCTGCGTCGTGGCCGGGCGCACCTCGATGATCGGGTCGACGAGGCCCGTGGGGCGCACGACCTGCTCGACGACTTCCGTGCCGGCCGTCTTCTTTTCGTAATCCCCCGGCGTGGCCGACACGAACGTCACCTGCCGCATCTTGGTCTCGAATTCGGCGAACTTGAGCGGCCGGTTGTCGAGTGCCGAAGGCAGGCGGAAGCCGTATTCAGCCAGCGTCTCCTTGCGCGCGCGGTCACCGTTGTACATGCCGTTGAGCTGGCCAATCAGCACGTGCGATTCATCCAGGAACATCAGCGCATCCGGCGGCAGGTAATCGACCAGCGTCGGCGGCGGCTCGCCCGGCGCGGAGCCAGACAGGTGCCGCGAATAGTTTTCGATGCCCTTGCAGAAGCCCAGCTCCTGCAGCATCTCCAGATCGAAGCGCGTGCGCTGCTCCAGCCGCTGCGCTTCCACCAGCTTGTTTTCCTTGTAGAAAAAATCGAGCCGCTCGCGCAGTTCGGCCTTGATGGTTTCGATGGCGCGCAGCACGGTCTCGCGCGGCGTCACGTAGTGGCTCGAGGGGTACACCGTGAAGCGCGGAATCTTTTGCCGCACACGGCCCGTCAGCGGATCGAACAGTTGCAGCGATTCGACTTCATCGTCGAACAGCTCCAGGCGCACGGCCATTTCTGCGTGCTCGGCGGGGAAGATGTCGACCGTGTCGCCGCGCACGCGGAAGGTCCCGCGCTGGAAATCCGTCTCGTTGCGCGTGTACTGCATGGCGATCAGGCGTGCGATCACGTCGCGCTGGCTGACCTTGTCGCCTGCGCGCAGCGTCAGGATCATCTGGTGGTATTCGCTCGGGTTGCCGATACCGTAGATGGCCGAGACGGTGGCCACGATCACCACATCGCGGCGCTCCAGCAGGCTCTTGGTGGCGGAGAGCCGCATCTGCTCGATGTGCTCGTTGATCGACGAATCCTTCTCGATGAACAGGTCGCGCTGCGGCACATAGGCCTCAGGCTGGTAGTAGTCGTAGTACGAGACGAAGTATTCGACTGCATTGCGCGGGAAGAACTCGCGGAACTCCGAATACAGCTGCGCCGCCAGCGTCTTGTTCGGCGCAAAGACAATCGCCGGACGACCTACGCGCGCGATCACATTCGCCATGGTGAACGTCTTGCCCGAGCCCGTGACGCCCAGCAGTGTCTGGTACGACAGGCCGTCTTCGATGTTCTCGACGAGCTGGCGGATCGCCTCCGGCTGGTCGCCGGCCGGCGGGTACGGCTGGTACAACTGGAACGGGGAGCCCTCGAAAGTCACGAATTTCGACTCGTCGTGCGGGCTGGGGACTTGGCTCAGATCGGTCATGGCGGGGGGCAGGATGGCAGCGCAGAAAGTCGACAAAGTGACTCGCACGCCCTTAGCAAATGAGGACGGCAGCGGCAATTGCAACCAATCGTCTAGTGTAGCGTGCGGCCCGGGCAATCGTTTGGACGACCGGGCCCGCAGATCTGTACCGGCCGTTGAAACGCTTTAGGCGCCTGTTCTGCAAGGATTTTTCGGGCGATTAGAGCGTGTATTCGGTACAATCCATCTTCGTGCGCGCCTCGTTGTACATCTGGCGCCGGGCGAGCCGCCCCGGTCCGCGCCGCACCGCCTGCAAGATCCCACCGAATTCCGAACCAACCGATCGAGACATCTCATGTCGCTTTTCTCTGCCGTCGAACTGGCCCCGCGCGACCCCATCCTGGGCCTGAATGAAGCTTTCAACGCCGATACCCGCAGCACCAAAGTGAATCTGGGCGTGGGCGTGTACTTCACCGACGAAGGGAAAATTCCGGTGCTGCGCGCCGTACAGGAAGCCGAAAAGGCCCGCCTGGCTGCCGCTGCCCCGCGCGGCTACCTGCCGATCGAAGGCATTGCCGCCTACGACCAGGCCGTGCAGAAACTGCTGTTCGGCGCTGAGTCGCCGCTCATCACCGAAGGCCGTGTGGTCACCGCGCAAGCCCTGGGCGGCACCGGCGCACTGAAGATCGGCGCCGACTTCCTCAAGCGTCTGTACCCGAACGCCAAGGTCGCGATTTCCGACCCGAGCTGGGAAAACCACCGCGCGCTGTTCGAGTCGGCCGGCTTCGAAGTGGTCAACTATGCCTACTACGATGCCCCGTCGCACGGCCTGAACTTCGCCGGCATGATGGATTCGCTGAACAGCTACGCGCCGAACACGATCGTCGTGCTGCACGCCTGCTGCCACAACCCGACCGGCGTGGACATGACCACCGAGCAGTGGAAGCAGGTCGTGGAAGTCATCAAGGCCAAGAACCTGATCCCGTTCCTCGACATGGCCTACCAAGGCTTTGCCGACGGCATCCAGCAAGACGGCCTGGCCGTGCGCCTGTTTGCTGAATCGGGCCTGCCGTTCTTCGTCTCCAGCTCGTTCTCGAAGTCGTTCTCGCTGTACGGCGAGCGCGTCGGCGCGCTGTCGATCGTGACGACCAGCAAGGACGAAGCCACGCGCGTGCTGTCGCAAGTCAAGCGCGTCATCCGCACGAACTACTCGAACCCGCCGACGCACGGCGGCACGATCGTCGCCAGCGTGCTGACGAGCCCCGAGCTGCGCGCGATGTGGGAACAGGAGCTGGGCGAAATGCGCGACCGCATCAAGTCGATGCGCAACGCGCTGGTCGACAAGCTGGCCGCCAAGGGCGTGAAGACGAACTTCTCGTTCGTGAAGGCGCAGCGCGGCATGTTCTCGTACTCGGGCCTGACCTCCGCGCAAGTGGATCGCCTGCGTACCGAGCACGGCATCTACGCCGTCTCGACGGGCCGCATCTGCGTGGCCGCGCTGAATACGCACAACATCGACGCTGTGGTGAACGCCATCGCTGATGTTCTGTAAGGTGCTGTAGGCGTCACGCCTCAGGTGCAATTGCAAAAGAAAAGCGGCTTCGGCCGCTTTTTTGCTGCATCGGACTAGACTGACACGGGCGCATCATACAAGCGATGCCACTCTGTTATCAGGGTTTATGCTGCATCGCAGTAACGTGCACCCAGGTGCATAATCATTCGCGTCGCCTTCGCCACCAGAGACCGGTCCAGCCATGCTTTACCAGCTTCACGAATTCCAGCGCGCCCTGCTCAGCCCCATGACGGCTTGGGCCCAGGCGACCGCCAAGACCTTCACAAACCCCTGAGCCCGCTGTCCCTGATGCCCGGCGCGCAACGCTACGCCGCGGGCTACGAGCTGCTGTATCGCCTGGGCAAGGAGTACGAAAAGCCGGAATTCGGCATCCGCTCCGTCAAGTCCAACGGCCGCGACATTCCGATCGTCGAGCAGACCATCATCGAAAAGCCGTTCTGCCGCCTGATCCGCTTCAAGCGCTACGCCGACGACGCCGAGACCATCAAGCTGCTCAAGGACGAGCCGATCGTGCTGGTGTGCGCCCCGTTGTCGGGCCACCACTCGACGCTGCTGCGCGACACCGTGCGCACGCTGCTGCAAGATCACAAGGTCTACGTGACCGACTGGATCGACGCTCGCATGGTGCCGACCGAGCAAGGCGCCTTCCACCTGTCGGACTACATCAACTACATCCGCGAGTTCATCAATCACATTGGCGCCGACAAGCTGCACGTGATCTCGGTGTGCCAGCCGACCGTGCCCGTGCTGGCCGCCATCTCCTTGATGGCCTCGGACGGCGAGAAGACGCCGCGCACCATGACCATGATGGGCGGCCCGATCGACGCCCGTAAGAGCCCGACCGCCGTCAATTCGCTGGCCACCAACAAGTCGCACAGCTGGTTCGAGAACAACGTGATCTACACGGTACCGGCGAACTATCCGGGCCACGGCCGCAAGGTGTACCCGGGCTTCCTGCAGCACGCCGGCTTCGTGGCGATGAATCCGGACCGCCACCTGTCGTCGCACTACGACTACTACCTCAACCTGATCGAGGGCGACACGGAAGACGCTGAAGCGCACGTGCGCTTCTACGACGAGTACAACGCCGTGCTGGACATGGCCGCCGAGTACTACCTCGAGACCATCCGCGACGTGTTCCAGGAATTCCACCTGGCCAACGGCACGTGGGTGGTGGAAGGCAAGCCGGTGCGCCCGCAGGACATCAAGAGCACCGCGCTCTTCACCATCGAAGGCGAGCTGGACGACATCTCCGGCAGCGGTCAGACCGAAGCGGCGCATGGTCTGTGCACCGGCATCCCGAATGCGCGCAAGCAGCACCTGACGGCGCCCAAGTGTGGCCACTACGGCATCTTTTCGGGTCGCCGCTGGCGCGAGCAGGTGTATCCGCAGTTGCGGGACTTCATCCGCCGCTACGAAGAGAACGCTCCGCGCATCAAGGCTGTCGCCTGAGCCGGAAGCACCCAAGAAGAAGCCTCGCGGTTGCGAGGCTTTTTGTTGTGGCGACGATCCGTTCGCCGATCAGTTCTTGGGCCGGTCCAGATACGCCAGCAGCATCTTGATATGCAGTTGCGCGAAGGCTTCGTGCTCATCGGCCGAGGCGATGTCGCGGCCGACCACAGCGCTGATCGTGTAACGGTTGGACAGCACGTAATAGCCCAGCGCCGAGATCGTCAGATACAGGCGCGACACATCGACATCGTCACGGAAGATGCCGCTGCGCTGGCCGCGCTCCACCACGCCGCGCAGCACGTCGATGACCGGGTTGACCAGCTCCACCAAGTGCGGCGACGTCTTCAGATGCCGCGCCTCGTGCAAATTTTCGCTGTTGAGCAGGCGGATGAATTCGGGATTCTCGTAATAGAAATCCCAGACGAAACGCGCAAGCTGGATGACCGCCTCACGCGGATCCGACGACTCGATCTGCACCTGCTCTTCCGCCTCCTTGAAGCGGAAATACATGTTCTCGAGCACCGTCAGGAAGAGCTTTTCCTTGCTGCCGTAGTAGTAATACAGCATGCGCTCGTTGGTTTCGGCGCGGCGGGCGATGGCATCGACGCGGGCACCGGCAAAGCCGCCGCGCGAAAACTCTTCAGTGGCCGCAGCAAGGATGCGCCGACGCGTGCCGGCGGGGTCGCGACGCGTGCGGGGTGCGGCGGATTCGCCATGAGCATCCGCTTCGATGTCGGCGAGCGGCGCGGCTGGGTGAGACGGCATGGCACCTCGGTCCGTTTAGAACGCAGGAATTATGTCATAGGGTCAAGACATGGCCGCCGTGTGCGATCTCAGGGCATGCACGCCTTGCGCCGCAGCCAAATCGGCGATAATGGCAGGCTATTCAAACGACAAGTCCCATCGTGGTTTCCTTGGTCTCCGCAACCACCGCATCCTTGGCCGACCGGCTCGAAAACCTCCTGCCGCAAACGCAATGCACCAAGTGCGGCTACAACGGCTGCCGCCCCTACGCGGAAGCCATGGCCAGCGGCGAGGCGCTCCCCAACCGTTGCCCACCCGGCGGCGCGGAAGGTATTCGCCGGCTGTCAGACGCACTTGGCCGCACGGGCGACCTGCTGCCGCTGGACCCGTCCAACGGCATCGAACAGCCTCGCGCCATCGCCGTCATCGACCCGGAGCGCTGCATCGGTTGCACGCTGTGCATTCAGGCGTGCCCCGTCGACGCCATCGTCGGTGCGCCCAAGGCGATGCATACCGTGCTCGAAGACTGGTGCACCGGCTGCGACCTCTGCGTGCCGCCCTGCCCCGTCGACTGCATCGACATGATCCCGGTCACCGGCGAACGCACGGGCTGGGATGCCTGGAGCCAGGAGCAGGCCGATGTCGCACGAGACCGCTACGTCTTCCGCAACGCACGACTGAAGCGCGAGCAAGCCGAGAACGAAGCGCGCCTCGCCGCCAAGGCCGCGGCCAAGCTCGCAGCCGTGAGCGCCGAGCAACCGGCCGACGACGCTGAACTCGCCGCGCAGGCGCGCAAGAAGGGGATCATCCAGGCCGCGATTGAACGGGCACGCCAGAAGCAGGCCGAGATGGCCGCGCGGGCAAGGTCCACGCAACGTGACCAACGTGTCGGCGGACGTGCAAGCCCAGATTGACGAAGCTGAAGCCCGCCGCAAGCGCATCGCCAGCCAGATCGAAGACAGCACCAAGCCCGACGCAGACACACCCTGAACCCTGCCCGACGATGAACCCCGCCAAGCGCCACGCCATCTTCGAGACCCTGCGCGAGAACAACCCGACGCCGACCACCGAGCTTGAATACACCACGCCGTTCGAGCTGCTGATTGCGGTGCTGCTGTCCGCACAGGCGACCGACGTGGGTGTGAACAAGGCGACGCGCAAGCTGTTCCGGTGGCCAATACGCCCGCCAAGCTGCTGGCGCTGGGCGAGGAAGGCATCACCGAGTACATCAAGACCATCGGGTTGTATCGGACGAAGTGCAAGCACATCCTCCAGACCTGCCGCATCCTGCTCGACCGATACGGCGGTGAAGTGCCGCGCGACCGCGCCGCGCTCGAAGAGCTGCCCGGTGTGGGCCGCAAGACAGCCAACGTGGTGATGAACACGGCGTTTGGAGAGCCGACAATCGCGGTCGACACGCACATTTTTCGCGTGGCCAATCGCACGGGGCTGGCGGCGGGCAAGAACGTGCTGGAAGTCGAATTGAAGCTGCTGAAAGTGGTGCCGGAAGAGTTTCGGCAGGACGCGCACCACTGGCTGATCCTGCACGGGCGCTACGTATGCAAGGCCCGCAAGCCCGAGTGCTGGCATTGCGCCATCGAGCCGCTGTGCGAATTCAGGCCGAAGACACCGGCGCCGAAGGAATGAAAAACGGGGACCGCACCTTCCGATGCGCGTCCCCGTTTTCCTGCGTGACCGACCGTGGCTTAAATGATCTTGCACGCCTCTTCGAACGACAGACGCGGGTTGCGCGGGTGCAGCTTTTCCGCGTCGCCGTAGCCGATGTTCATGATGAAGTTGACCTTCCACTGGCCATCGGGGAAGAACGTCTCGTTGACCTTGTCGGCATCGAAGCCGGCCATCGGGCCGCAGTCCAGGCCGAGCGCACGCGCGGCGAGCACCAGATAGCCGCCCTGCAGCGAGCCGTTCATCAGCGCAGCCGCGTTGATCTTGGCCTGGTCACCGGCGTACCAGGAACGCGCATCGGTGTGCGGAAACAGCTTGGGCAGTTGCTCATGGAACTGCGTGTCATACGCAACGATCACGGCCACGGGCGCCTGGCGGGTCTTTTCCTGATTGCCGGCCGACATGCACGGAATCAGGCGTTCCTTTGCGGCAGCGCTCTTGACGAACACGAAGCGGGCCGGCGTGCTGTTGGCGGCGGTCGGGCCGTACTTTACGGTGTCGTACAACGTGTGCAGCAGTTCGTCATCGACCGGCTTGTCCAGCCACACGTTGTGCGTACGGGCTGCGCGGAACAGTTGGTCCAGCGCGGACGGTTCAAGCATCGGCATTGCGGGGTGCTCCGGAAAAAGTTGAGGAGCGCATTGTAATGCGCCGTATCCGCGCGCGCGGGACACCTGCACACACGGGATGGGCATCCGGCACACGTGAGGGGCGCACCGACTTTAGAAAAAACGTCATGCCTCGTTTGTATTTAATCGCACCTATTGCGACGCGCCATCGTATTGGCATGGTCATTTTTACAGCGCATCGCACGCAATGAAAAAGAGCCCTTTACAACGGTTTCCTTACGAACTACTTTTTCGTTCGTCATTGCATTACCCGCAGAGTTGGACGTATCGGATTCGCGCCTGAGTTAAATCAGGCGCGTAGCCGCATTCATCCCAACGCTTTTGCACGGACCGTTGCAGACTTTGCGCAAACGCGTTGCGGGCTTGACTCCAGAGCCGTTCCATTTTTGAAATCCGATCGGATTTCAGGGGCTTCTTTTACCAAACAAAAACCGACTGCATTCATTTCCGCAGGCAAGGCGGGAAATCAGAATATTCGTTTCGCGTCGCAGAGAAATTACAAAACGCAAATCGAATATGGAGCCCACTTAAAACCACACGTTTTAAGTGATGGCGTTCGTCACCCTGAAAAAGGCCATTATCGCCATGAAAAAATCCAGGTTATCGACCAGTGATTTTGCAGGATTGTCTCGAACCCTCGGTGTATCGTTTGCGGCCGCAGCGCTATCCGCGGTGCTGCTGGCAGGTTGCGGCGGCGGCGATTCATCCGCCGCGGCCAACCCAGCGGCGTTGCCACCAACGCCGGCAACGCAACCACGCAACCGGTGACGGCCGCCGTGCCGCCCGACCAGCCTTACGTCGACCCGAACGTCTACGGCACCGGGCCCAACGACGCGCTCGCCGCCGATCCGGGCGAAAGCGCGGCCATCACGCACCACACGGTAACGATCGGCGGCAAGAGCATCGCCTACACCGCCACCGCTGGCCACCTGACGACCATCGACCCGGTCACGTCCCAATCCAACGCGACGATGTTCTACGTGGCGTACACGCAGGACAATCCCGATCCGTCGAAGCCACGTCCGGTGACGTTCTTCTATAACGGCGGCCCGGGGTCGTCGTCGGTGTTCCTGCTGCTGGGCTCGTTCGGGCCGAAGCGGCTGCAGTCGTCGTTCCCGAACTTCACGCCGCCGGCGCCGTACAAACTGCCCGACAACCCGGACAGCCTGCTCGACCGCTCCGATCTCGTGTTCATCAATCCCGTGGGCACCGGATACTCGGCGGCCATCGCACCGGCCAAGAACAAAGACTTCTGGGGCACCGACCAGGACGCGCGCTCCATCGACCGCTTCATCCAGCGTTATCTGACGAAGAACTCGCGTTGGAACTCGCCCAAGTTCCTGTACGGCGAGTCGTATGGCACGGCGCGCAGTGCGGTGCTGTCGTGGGTGCTGCATGAGGATGGCATCGAGCTGAACGGGATCACGCTGCAATCGTCGATCCTCGACTACGCGAATGCGCTCTCGGCCGTCGGCACCTTCCCGACGCTGGCCGCAGATGCCTTCTACTGGAAGAAGACGACGCTCAACCCGGCACCGACCGACCTCGACAGCTACATGGCCCTGGCACGCAACTACGCCGACAACACGCTCGCACCGCTGGCGCAGGCTCCGAGCGCCGCAGACGGCGGCTTCGTGAACGTGCGCCTGAACCTGAACCTGTCGACGGCGCAGACGATGGGTTCGTACATCGGCACCGATCCGGTCTCGCTGATCCAGACATTCGGCAATCCGGCGGCGCTGGGCAACGTGCCGTCGCAGAACAACAACCCGCCGTACACGTTCTTCCTGACGCTCAACCCGGGCATCCAGATCGGCCAGTATGACGGCCGCGCCAACTACACGGGCCAGGGCATCGCGCCGTTCATCCTGCCGAACTCGGGCAGCAACGATCCGTCGATCTCGAACATCGGCGGCGCGTACACGGTGCTGTGGAACAGCTACCTGAACACCCAGCTCAAGTACACGTCGACCTCGTCGTTCGTGGACCTGAACGACGCCGTGTTCAACAACTGGGATTTCAGCCACATCGACCCGACTGGCGCCAACAAGGGCGGCGGCAACACGCTGTACACCGCCGGCGACCTCGCCTCGACGATGAGCCTGAACCCAGACCTGAAGGTGCTGCAGGCCAGCGGCTATTTCGACGCCGTCACGCCGTTCCACCAGACCGAGCTGACGCTGGCGCAAATGCCGCTCGACCCGACGCTGAAGGCGAAGAACCTGATGATCAAGAATTACCCGTCGGGCCACATGATCTATCTGAACGATGCGTCGCGCACCGCGCTCAAGGGTGACCTGGCTTCGTTCTATGACGGCGTGATGGCCGATCGTCCGGCCCTGATGCGGGTGCAGAGCCTGCAACGCCTGCCGAGCGGGCAGAAGAAGTAATCGCCTCAGGCAGAAAGCAAAACCGCCCAGCTCACGCTGGGCGGTTTTTTCGTTTGTCGCTTGAAGTGAGGATTCGGCTTCAGGCCATGTCGTCCGCGCCGTGGCCGGCGGGCTTCGCATCCGCACGCGTCAGCCACAGCACGCCCGCCAGAATCAACGCGCCGCCGGTCATCTGCATGGGCGTGATCGACTCGCCGAGCAGCAATGCCGCCAGCAGCACCGTCACCACCGGCTCCAGCGTCGACAGCATCGACGCCTGCGCGGCCCCCAACTTCTGCAAGCCGGCGAAGAACGTCAGGATGGCCACCACCGTCGACAAGCCTGCAATGGCCAGCGCCGCGGCCCAGCCGCTGAACGTGCCGGGCAGATGTGCGGGCGCGCCGAGCAACGCCATCCCCGTATACACGACAGCCGCAGCGGTACAGATGACGGTCGTACACGCCAGTGGATCCAGCCCGCGCGTGACCCGTGCGCCGACCGTGATGTAGATCGAGTAAATGACCGCCGAGGCCACACCCAGCCCGATGCCGAGGAGGCTGCCGCCCGACAGGCCCGCACCGCCCACCGTCAGCCCCGCCCCGACCGAGCACAGCACCAGCGCGATGATCGCCGTGGTGGTCAGCCGCTCGCGCAGGAAAATCGCCGCCAGCACCGTCACGAACATCGGATACAGATACAGCAGCAGCGCTACCAGGCTGGCCGGCGCGTAGTTCAACGCCGTAAAAAACGCGAACGACTGCCCTGCGTAACCGATGCCGCCCATTGCCGCCAGCCCCGCCACGCGCGACCACGGCGGTATGCCGATGCGGCGGACACGCATCACGGCCATCAGCGCCGCGGCTGCGATCACAAAGCGCACGATCAGCAGACCGACCACGTTGGCGCCACTCGCATAGGCGTAATGCGTGAAGATGGCCATCGCGCCGAAGGATGCGGCGGACACGGCGATCAGCAGCACGCCGAGGAGCTTGTCGGCGGCGCGTGCTGCGAGGGGGATTCGGCGGCTTGTCTCATGAGGGGCGGCGTTTTTGTTGGAATCGGCCTCTGCGGGGCGGGCGCCATTGTAGCGTCGCGGTCTCGTGGCGCTGCCCGGCAGGCATCCAGGTGCGCCGGTACAATGCCGGGATCATGTTCAATCCCTCCCGCGACGAAGTCCGTCAATTCTTCTGCGGCGCGTGGCGCAAGCACCGCCAGGCAGAAATCCTTACGCCGCTCGAAGCCATGGCGCTCGACTGGATGCTGCAGCATCCCGAATACCACGACACCCTGGAAGCCGGTGAAGAAGCGCTCGCCCGCGACTACACGCCGGAAAGCGGCCAGAGCAACCCGTTTCTTCACCTGTCGATGCATCTGTCGATCAGCGAGCAGGTGTCGGTGGATCAACCGCGCGGCATTCGCGCCGCTTATGAGGCGCTGGCGCAGCGGCTCGACTCCCCGCATGAAGCCCAGCATCAGGTGATGGAATGCCTGGGCCAGATGCTGTGGACAGCGCAGCGCACCGGCCTGCCGCCCGACGGCGACGCCTACATCGAATGCGTGCGCAAGCGCGCCACGGCCCGTTGAATCTGACGCTCTGACGCCAACAAAAAAACCGCTCCGAAGAGCGGTTTTATTTACCGGCGACGCCGCATTACTTCTTGAGCACCAGGGAGCCCGGCAGTGATTCGATGTACGCGGCAATGTCCTTCAGCTCAGCCTGCGTGAACGGACGCGGCTTGCCGTCGGCACCGATCGTGGCAGGGTTGCTGTTGACCTGGCCCGCCATGATGGCGTTGCTGCGGCCCACCAGCGGGTTGTTGCTGGTCTGATAGGCCAGCAGCGCGTGATAGATGTAGTCGCCGTGCTGGCCGGCGAGCTTCGGATAGTCCGGCGAGATCGGGGCATTCAGGCCCGCCCCGTGGCAGGCCGCGCACGCGCCCTTCTCCACCAACTGCTTGCCCTTTTCAATATCGGCAGCTTGTGCCGACACGGCTGCTGCCAGCATCAGCGCGCCCAGATTGAACGAGATTGCGAGCGAGATCTTCTTCATATTCTTCCTCGTCACTTCTGGGGATTGTTTTGGGTGGCAGGCGTCTGCGCCGCGTAATAGGCGGCCAGGTTGGCGATGTCCTGGTCGGTCAGCGACCCGGCGATGGCGCGCATCGTCGGGTGCTTGCGGTCACCCTTCTGGTACGCATGCAGCGCGCTTTCGATGTACTTGGCGTTCTGGCCGCCCAGATAGGGCACGCGATACACCTCGGGGAACGACGTCTTGTAGTCGGGGATGGCATGGCAGCCGATGCACATGGCGACCTTGTTTTCGGCGGCGGCAGCGTTGCCCTGAACATCGGCAGCGGCGGCGCTGTTGGCTGCGGCCAGTGCGCCTAAAGTGCCCAGTGCGGCCACCATGGTGAGGATCTTTTTCATCTCGTTCTTAAGCGTGGAGTTTCAGAATCCTGCTCGCCCTGCCGGCTTGGCTCGTCTCAGCCGGCTGTCTCGCTGGGCGCATTCACCCGCCGTTGGCAACAAGCCAGAAGACGGTCATTTGAGGTGCGTCAAACCGGCGCATTGTACCGCACCGCTTTTTCCAGTCCAGTTAGGGCTCCCGTGACTTGACAGCGATGAATGGCACGGCGCGCGCCCTCCCGGCCCGCCCCGCTGACACCCGGCGTCAAACACCCAAATGCTCTTATACTGGCCGTTTCCAAATCTTTTACCGCTCAGTAGGCTTGCACGATGAACACCACCACCTCGCCTGCCCCATCCGACCAGCGCACCCGCTTCGAGGGCTCCGACCAGTACGTCGCCACCGATGACCTCAAGCTCGCCGTCAATGCGTCGATGACGCTGCAGCGCCCGCTGCTCATCAAAGGCGAGCCGGGCACGGGTAAGACCATGCTGGCCGAGGAAGTGGCCGCCGCGCTGGGCATGCCGCTGTTGCAGTGGCACGTGAAGTCGACCACCAAGGCCCAGCAGGGCCTGTACGAATACGACGCCGTCTCGCGCCTGCGCGACTCACAGCTCGGCGATGACAAGGTGCACGACATTCGCAATTACATCGTCAAGGGCGTGCTGTGGCAGGCCTTTGAGGCGGATGAACCTGTCGTGCTGCTGATCGACGAAATCGACAAGGCTGACATCGAATTCCCGAACGATCTGCTGCGCGAGCTGGATCGCATGGAGTTCTACGTGTACGAAACGCGCGAAACCATCCGCGCGAAGCATCGTCCGCTGGTGATCATCACGTCGAACAACGAGAAGGAATTGCCCGACGCGTTCCTGCGCCGCTGCTTCTTCCACTACATCAAGTTTCCGGATGCCGAGACGATGCAGGCCATCGTCGATGTGCACTACCCGGGCATCAAGCCCACGCTGGTCAAGGCTGCGCTGGATGCGTTCTACGAGATGCGCAACCTGCCGGGGCTGAAGAAGAAGCCGTCGACGTCCGAGCTGATCGACTGGCTCAAGCTGTTGCTGGCCGAAGACATTCCGCCGGAATCGCTGCGCAGCCAGGACAAGAACGCCGCGATTCCGCCGCTGCACGGGCGCTGCTCAAGAACGAACAGGACGTGCACCTGTTCGAGCGCCTGGTGTTCATGAACCGCGCCAATCGCTGAGCGTGCCCCACCATGCCGCGCCTGATCGAGCCCGTCACGCTGTCCGGCCAGCACGCCTGGCTGGAGCCGCTCGGCCCGGAGCACGAGGACGAAGTGCGCGCCGCGGCCGCTGATGGCGAGCTGTGGAAGCTTTGGTACACGTCCGTCCCGTCGCCCGACAAGACCGGCGAGTGGCTGGCCATTGCGCTGGACATGCGCGAACGGCTCGGCGCGATGCCGTTCGTCGTGCGAGAGATGCGTGATGGACGGCCCGGCAAAGTGGTCGGAGCCACGCGCCTCTTCAACGTCGACGAAGCCAACCGCCGGCTCGAAATCGGCCACACGTGGTACGCCAAATCGGTACAGCGCACGGCCGTCAACACGGAATGCAAGTTGCTGCTGCTCACGCATGCGTTCGAAACCCTGCGCTGCATTGCCGTGGAATTCCGCACGCACTGGATGAATCACCAGAGCCGAGCCGCCATCGCCAGGCTCGGCGCCAAGCAGGACGGCGTGCTGCGCAACCACCAACGCATGCCGGATGGCAGCTTCCGCGACACGGTCGTGTTTTCGATCATTGAATCGGAATGGCTGACCGTGAAACGCCATCTGCAATACAAGCTCGAGCAACCGCGCGCCTGAGCGCCGGAGGACCACCATGCTCATCGATTTCTTCTTCACGCTGCGGCACGCCAAGCTGCCGGTCTCGGTCAAGGAATACCTGACGCTGCTCGAAGGGCTCAAGCAGCAGGTCATCGCGCCGTCGCTCGACGAGTTCTACTTCCTCGCGCGCATGACGCTGGTGAAGGACGAAAAGCACTTCGACAAGTTTGACCAGGCGTTCGGCGCCTACTTCAAGGGCGTGGAAGGCGCGGTCGATTGGCGCGCAGACATTCCGCTGGATTGGCTCACCAAGAAGCTGGAGCGCGAACTGTCTCCCGAGGAGAAGGCCAAGATCGAGGCCATGGGCGGTCTCGACAAGCTGATGGAGCGGCTGAAAGAACTGCTGAATGAGCAGCACGAGCGTCACGAAGGCGGCAACAAGTGGATCGGCACCGGCGGCGTCGCCGTTCGGGCACGGCGGCTACAACCCGGAAGGCATCCGCATCGGCGGGCCATCGAAGGGCAACCGCACGGCAGTCAAGGTGTGGGAAGCACGCGCGTACAAGGACTACGACGACACCGTCGAACTGGGCACGCGCAACATCAAGGTGGCGCTGCGCCGCCTGCGCAAATTCGCGCGTGATGGTGCCGACATCGAGCTGGACCTCGACGACACCATCCACTCCACCGCCGCCAACGCCGGCATGCTCGACATCAAGATGCGCCCCGAGCGGCACAACAACGTCAAGGTGTTGATGCTGATGGATGTGGGCGGCTCGATGGACGACCACATCAAACGCGTGGAAGAACTTTTCTCCGCCGCCAAGACCGAGTTCAAGCACCTCGAGTATTACTACTTCCACAACTGCGTCTACGAATGGCTGTGGAAGAACAACCGGCGCCGCCACGCAGAACGCTTCTCTACCTGGGATGTCATCCGCAAATACCCGCCCGACTACAAGCTGATCTTCGTGGGTGACGCGACCATGAGCCCGTACGAGATCCTGCAGGCGGGGGCTCGGTGGAATACAACAACGCCGAAGCCGGCGCCACGTGGCTCAAGCGGTTGATCGAACAGTTCCCGAAATTTGTCTGGCTCAACCCCGAGCCGGAAGGCCTGTGGGAATACCGCCAGTCCATCTCGGTCATCAATCAGATCGTGAAGACGCGGATGTATCCGGTGACGATTGCGGGGTTGGAATCGGCGATGCGGTTGTTGTCGAAGTAACGCGCCTCCCGGCGTTTCTCCAGGCGTGGACACGGCGATTACCTGACGCGTAATCGACACCATCCACGCGGGTGCCGAAGATGAAGCCATCCAGCGCAATCGATCCATCACCGCGCTGGGCAAGCTCCCCACTTCGAACGGAGAAACGCCATGACAGCCACCCAACTCGCCGCCAACGACACGCTCGCCGATACGCTGGTCGACCGTTACATTGCCGCGTGGAACGCAACAGACGCTGCGCAACGCCGCGCCCTCGTCGCGCAAACCTGGACTGAGAGCGCCACGTATGTCGACCCGCTGATGCAGGGCGCCGGCCATGACGGCATCGACGCGCTCATTGCCGGCGTGCAGGCCAAGTTCCCTGGCTTCCGTTTTGCGCGCGACGGCGGCGCAGATGTCGTGCAGGACACGATCCGCTTCCGCTGGACGCTCGGCCCCGAGGGGCAAGCGCTGGTCAAGGGCACGGATTTCGTACGCATCGAAGGCGACCGCATGCACGCGGTGACCGGCTTCATCGACCAGATGCCTGGCATGGGCGACGCCGCCTGAGCGCCTCCGCACAAAAGCAAACGCCCCGAAAGTCGGGGCGTTTTGCATGGGCGTCACGCGGCAGCGATCAGATGGACAGCGCGTCTTCCTGGCCGGCGTTGGCGCTACGCAAACCCTCAGCCCAGCCTTTGGTCGGCAGCTTGAGCGAGGCCTGCAGCGCGGCGGCGCGCGCCTGCACATCTTCCCAACTGACGTGCAGCGGCGGCCCATTGAACGCAAGCGCGATCACATTGCCGTCGTGCACTTCAGGGAAGACCAGCACGCGATTGTCGAACGCGTCGCAGATGCGCTCGATATTGCGCGGGAAGCTGGTGTGGTCGCCAAACAGATTGATCGTCATCACACCCGGCGAGCGCAGCACCTGGCGGCAAGCCTTGTAGAACGCCGGCGTATCGAGCACCGGGCCGCGCGCGGTGGCGTCGTACAGGTCGATCTGCAGTGCATCGACGGTGCCGTGGTGGCTGGCGTCCATCACCCAGTCGTAGGCATCCTGCTCGAGCACGCTCAGACGCGCGTCGTCAAACGGCAGGCCGAACATGCTGCGGGCTGCGACGATTACCGACGGATTCAACTCCACTGCGGTCACCTTCGCGGGCGCGAGTTGACGATGGCAGAACTTGGTCAGCGCGGCCGCGCCGAGACCGAGCTGCACGACGTGGAAGTCCGCGCCTGGCGCAGCCGGATCGAGAAACAACAGCCACGCCATCATCTGCTGCGCGTATTCCAGTTCGATGGCGTCGGGCTTGGACAGGCGCATGGCGCCCTGCACCCATTCGGTACCGAAGTGCAGGTAGCGCACGCCGGCCAGTTCAGAAAACGTGACGGGCGCGAAGCGCAGGGCCATGCGCTTCGGTTCGTCATCGTGGCTCTGGCGGTCTTCGCGCTTGGCGCGGGCAGGTCGTCGCGAGGCGACGGCCTCGATGGATTTACGTTTCAACAGCGTCATAAAGCGGATCAACGGGAAGAAGACTGAGCGGCAGCCGCGCGCTGCAGCCACTCGCGATTGTGGTCTTTGGC
This sequence comes from Ralstonia sp. 1B3, assembly GCF_036631435.1. Lineage (NCBI taxonomy): Bacteria > Pseudomonadati > Pseudomonadota > Betaproteobacteria > Burkholderiales > Burkholderiaceae > Ralstonia > Ralstonia sp. 1B3. The sequence goes on from NZ_JAPNUG010000020.1 coordinate 37,020, forward strand.
ATAGCGCGTCCAGTGCTTGGCGTCGCGCAGGATCTCTTCAAACAGGGCCTGTGCGCGCTGCTTGTCGGCATCGTTGTTCTGCGCGAGCAGCCATTCGCCGAAGAAACAACGGGCAGCAGCATCGTTCGCACAGGTCAGGGCCTGCTCGAACGCCGCGCGCGTATTCGGCGCGTTCGTCGCAGCCAATGCGCGTGCGTAAAGCAATGTCGGCTCGGGCTGCTGGCGCGTCACGCGATGCGCTTCGAACAGTGTGTCGAGCGTGCCCTTGGCGAGCGCCGCATCGCCCGTGGCGAACTGCGCGCGGGCCAGGCCCAGCAGCACGGCCGGGTCACCGGCAAACGGGCCCGTGGCCGCCTGCTCGAAGTGCTGGCGAGCTTCCTTTGCATCACCGGCTTCCAGCAGTGCTTCGCCCAGGCGCAGACGATGCTGCACGGTCGGCGCGCGATCGAAATCGTTGCGCGCTTCGCGTACGGCGCGGTTCGGGTCGATCAGCTGCGTGACGGCGCGACTGGCGACACGGGCGCCGCGCGAGTGGCGCATCTCCGGCAGATAGATCGCGAAGAAATACACCACGCTGCCCAGCAACGGAAACGCAAAGAGGATGAACAACCAGTACATGTTCTGGTTGTTGCGTACGACGTGCACCGCAAAGAACAGCGCGACGATGACGTGAAACCCGATTCCGAGAAACGGCATGTGAAGGCCCGATAGTGAAATGCACCGACGCCCCCGCGTCGGCCACGGGCGCGATTGTGACAGATGCGCCGCGGCAAGGGCGGGATGCGCCCATAACGTTTGCCTGCCCCGGGGACGACCGATCCACCCATAAACGCCGGCGCCCTCATCAGGCGACCGGCGTTTTCTCTGCGCCAGGCGGCTCTCAGGGGCGCCCGAGGAAATCCATTTTGCCGATTTCCACACCGTTATGGCGCAGCAGCGCGTAGGCCGTGGTGACATGGAAATACAGGTTCGGCAGCACAAAACCGCGCAGGTAATCGATGCCCGTGAACTGCAGCTCTCGCGCCGGGCTCTTGAGGGTGATCTGGCGATCTTCGCTGCCGGCAAATGCCGCAGCGTCGATGCTGTTGACGAATTCGAGCGTCTTGGCAATGCGCGCCTTCAGCTCAGGAATGGTCGTCTCCACATCCGGGTACGACGGTACCTCGTTGCCCGACAGACGCGCCGCGCCGCCCTTGGCCTGGTCACAGGCGATCTGCACCTGCCGCGTGAACGGATGCATGTCCGGCGCCAGACGCGCCGTCATCAAGTTAGCCGGGTCGAATTTCTTCGCTTCTGCGTGGGCGGCCGCCTTGTCGAGCAGCGCCGACAGGTTGCCCAGCATGCGATTCACGGTCGGGACCAGAAACTCGTACATCGAAGGTGTCGTCATGGAAATGATGTCCTTGGTATCCATCGTTGTGGCCGCCGGCGATCATCTGTCCGGTCTGCCGGCGCCGCGCTTTGTCGCGCAGGGCACAGTGTAGGCCAGCGATCTGGCCGGTGCATGGCGCACGCGCACGCCTCGTCATGAGGCATTTGGCACGAGATTAGTGCGGCTGAGCCCTTTACCGCGTGCAGATCAACGGGCACGTCGATATCTCTCCCGTGGCATGGCTATTGCATGGGCAAGGACAAGGCCAACGGCGGCCTTGATCCACCTTGGCACATCGCAATGACACGCTCCGCAGCGGAGCGTTCAGGGCAACGGCGCTCCGAGGCGACATGGCATGACCCGGGCAACCGGTGCGTAGCCATCTCGCTTCGGAGCGCTTTTTCTGGCCAGCGCGACTGCGTCAGCGTCAACACCATCAGCAAGGCATGACATGAACGCTTCCACCACCCGGGGTTCGGGTTCCACGGCCGACGTAACCGTCGAGACCATTGGCGAGCTGATCAACCTTTCCGGACGCCAGCGCATGCTGTCGCAGCGGATCGTGTTGCACATGGTGCTGGCGGCGCAGGGCCACACCACGGCGCTCGATATCGCGAAGTCATGCCTGGCGACATTCGCGGCGGCACACACCGATCTTGTCGAGGGCAATGCGCGGCTGCCCGGCGCATTCTCCGAAGCATTGCGTCAGGTGTACTCCGGCAAATTGCGCGGCGATGCGCGTGTGCGCGAGTTCATCGTGCTGGCCAAGAGCGCCATCGAGACGCTGTCGTCCGGCACGACGCAACGCAACCCGTCGCTGGATGCGCTCGTGGCGCAGGCCACGCCCATGCTGGAGCTGCTGCAGACGATCACGCAGGCCTATCAAGACGAGATGCACGTGTGCGAGGTCGCACAGCGCAAGCGCCAGGCAGACATCGCCGCGCACCTTGGACGCATCTCGATGCAGGCCAACATCGTCGCCATGAACGCGCGCGTCTCGGCAGCGCGGGCGGGGCCATATGGGCGCGAGTTTTCAGTCATCACCACGGTGCTGGCAGACATCATCCAGGAGATGGACCAGTTGATCCGCAACGTCGTCGGCACGAACGACGCGCAGTCCGGTGCGGGCACGCGCCGGCCATCGACGCCCGTATCGCCAACCTTCGGGCACATTTCGCTGCGCTGAGCATGAGATTGAGACGGAGCGCTACTTGAAACCTTACCTGCAATTCATCCGCTTGCTGCTCTGCACCGCCCTGCTGTCGGGGCTGATTGGAAGCGCCTGCGCGCAACCGCTGACGATCAACTCGGCCATCAACAAGGCGGGCCGCCAACGCATGCTGTCGCAACGCATGGCCAAGGCGTATTGCCAGATCGGGCTGGGCGTCGAGGTCGAGCGATCGAAGAGGATTCTCGAACAGTCCGTCGCGCTATTCGATCAACAACTCACGGAGTTGAAGGCGTTCGCGCCCACACCCGAGATCAAGGACACCTACGCCAAGCTTGAGCAGATGTGGATCGTTTACAGGCGATTGCTCACGGGCGGTGAACCGAACATCGACAACGCGAGGAAGATCGCTCAGGCCAGTGAAGACGTGCTGAAATTCGCACAACAGGGCACGGTACTGCTGGAGAAATACTCGGGCACGGCGACGGGCAAGCTGATCAACGTGGCCGGCCGCCAGCGGATGCTGTCGCAGCGCATCGCCAAGCTGAGCATGTTCCGCGCGTGGGACATTACCTCCGCGCAGATGACGCAGGATCTGGACTCAGCCATGAAGGAATTTGCCGCTGCCCAGGCATTTCTCACGTCTGCGCCGCAGAACTCCGGGGCGATCAGCAGTGAGCTGCAATTGGCCAACACGCAATGGCTGTTTTTTGCAGAAGCCCTCAAGCAAACGGAAGGAACGCGCGCCGAGCAGTTGCGCAACGTTGCCACAACCAGCGAGCGCATCCTTCAGGTCATGGATGACGTGACGGGCCTGTACGAGGGGCTCGGCCGGTAGCAGGACGTTACGACAGCCATTCACGCAGCGCCTGCCACGCCGCCAACTTCTGGGCATACGGCACGGCTGCATAGGCCGGACTGCTGGAAGGGAGCTTGAGAATGGTGTGACGGTCGCCGACCTCGCCCAGCGCCTTCATGCCGATACGCGCAGCGGTACCGCCGTTGAAGGCGATGACTGCCAGTTCCGGCAGTGAGGCAATCAAGCCGGCAAGGTCATTACCGGCATGGTCCCGGATCTTGCTGTCGAGACTGCCCTCGCGCTTTGCTTCGGCCACCACATCCCACAAGCCGATGCGATGTGCCAGCAGCGCCTGCAAGCGCGCGGCGTATTCCATGCCCGGCAAGTCCTCGCCGATCACCTCGCCGGCGAGGCGCCAGAACTGGTTGTGCTTGTAGGCGTAGTACTGCGATTGCGCAAGCGAGGCTTCACCGGGCAGGCTGCCGAGGATCAGCACGCGCGTGCGCGCGTCGACCACAGGCGGGAAGCATCGCTTGAGCGTCACGCTCGTCGTCAGGCCAGCAGGCGGTTCACGCGTTGGACGTAAGCCGCCGGATCGGTCAGAGCGCCGCCTTCAGCCAGCAGTGCCTGATCGAACAACACGTGAATGCGATCCTCGAACGCGGCGCGGTCGGCTTCGTTGCCGGTCACGGTTTCCAGCAGCGCGAGCTTGCGCACGAGCGGATGCGTCGGGTTCAGCTCCAGCACCGGCTTGCTGTCAGGCGCCTGTTGGCCGGCCTGCTTCAGCAGACGGGCCAGCGTGCCGCTGATGTCGCCTTCATCGGCCACCAGGCACGACGGCGAATCGGTCAGGCGATGCGTGATCCGCACGTCCTTGGCCTTCTCGCCCAGCACAGCCTTGGCGCGCTCGACCAGCGGCTTGAACTCGCCTTCCACCTTGGCGTGCTCGGCCTTCTCGGCTTCGTCTTCCAAGGCGCCCAGGTCGAGATCGCCACGCGCCACCGACACCAGTTCCTTCTCTTCGAAGTCGTGCAGGAACGAGAGCATCCACTCGTCCACGCGGTCGGTCAGCAGCAGGACTTCGACGCCCTTCTTGCGGAAGATTTCCAGATGCGGGCTCGACTTGGCGGCCGTCCAGTTTTCGGCCGTCACGTAGTAGATCTTGTCCTGGCCTTCCTTCATGCGGCCGATGTAATCCGCCAGCGAGACGGTCTGGGCGCTGTCTTCGTTGTGCGTGGAAGCGAAGCGCAGCAGCTTCGCAATGCGGTCCTTGTTGGCGTGGTCTTCGCCGATGCCTTCCTTGAGCACCTGGCCGAAGTTCTGCCAGAACGTGGCGTACTTTTCCTTCTCGGCGGCGTCATCCGACTCGGCCATCGATTCCAGCATGCCCAGCACGCGCTTGGTCGAGCCCTCGCGGATGGCCTTCACGTCGCGGCTTTCCTGCAGGATTTCGCGCGACACGTTCAGCGGCAGGTCGGCCGAATCGATCACGCCCTTCACGAACCGCAGGTAGCCCGGCAGCAGTTGCTCGGCGTCGTCCATGATGAAGACGCGCTTGACGTACAGCTTCAGGCCGCTGCGGCGCTCGCGGTCCCACAGGTCGAACGGCGCATTGGTCGGGATGTACAGCAGCTGCGTGTATTCGCTGCGGCCTTCCACGCGGTTGTGCGTCCAGGCGAGCGGCTTGCCGTTTTCGTGCGCGATGTGCTGGTAGAACGCGATGTACTGATCGTCCGTCACATCAGCGCGCGGACGTGCCCACAGCGCGCTGCCCTGGTTGATGGTTTCCCACTCGTCCTGGGCGACCATCGTTTTCTTCTCTTCGTCCCACGCTTCCTTGCGCATCTGGATCGGCAGGGAGATGTGGTCCGAATACTTCTGCACCACTGACTTGATCCGCCAGGTGGAGAGGAAATCGTCCTCGCCCTCGCGCAGGTGCAGCGTGATGGTGGTGCCGCGCTCGGCGCGTTCGATCGTGTCGACGGTGAATTCGCCGTCGCCGGTGCTTTCCCAGCGCACGCCTTCCTCGGCGGCCACGCCGGCACGGCGCGATTCCACCGTCACGCGATCGGCCACGATGAACGCCGAGTAGAAGCCGACGCCAAACTGCCCGATGAGGGCGGCGTCCTTCTGCTGGTCACCCGACAGTTGGCTGAAGAACTCGCGCGTGCCCGACCGGGCGATGGTGCCGAGGTTGCGGATCGCCTCGTCGCGGCTCATGCCGATGCCGTTGTCGGCAATGGTGATGGTGCGCGCGGCAGCATCAAAGCCGATGCGGATGCCAAGCTCGCCGCCGCCTTCCAGCAGCGACGGGTTGGCGATGCCCTCGAAGCGCAGCTTGTCCACCGCATCCGACGCATTGGAAACCAGCTCCCGCAGGAAGATTTCCTTGTTGCTGTACAGCGAGTGGATCATCAGATGCAGAAGCTGCTTCACTTCTGCCTGGAAAGCCATCTTCTCGTGCGGTGCGCTCATGGTGTGCATAAAAAGTCTGGGAAGTGGAAAGAGAAGCGGGCTACACCTTGCGCGTGCGCCCGCATGAATTTGTGAGGCTAGATAGGGCGTGGCGGCCGTTTTTCAAGACCCGCGATCGAGCTGCTCCGCCAGGAACCGCAGCATGTCCGGATCCGCGCTGGTCGCGATGTTGAAGCGCATCCACGTCGATGGCATCTGGGACGGCGAGAACAGGCTCCCCGGCGCAAACACATAGCCCTGCTCGTGCCCGGCGCGGGCGATGGCGTTGGTGTCCTGGCCGGTATCGGCCCAAAGGAACATGCCCGCGCCCTGCTGCGCAAACAGCTTCAGGCCCATGCGCTCGAGGTTGCGCTGAACGGCATCGCGTGCACGGTCCAGGCGGCCGCGCACGCGTTCGACGTGCTTGCGATATTGGCCTTCGGTGAGGATCTTGTAGAGCACGCGTTCGTTGATCTCGGGCGTAGCAAACCCTGTCAGCAGCTTGGCATCGGTCAGGTTCTTGGCCAGTTCTGGATGGCAGGCAATGAAACCCACGCGCAAATTCACCGCCAGCGTCTTGGAAAAGCTGTTCAGGTAAATCACCCGGCGCAACTGATCCAGGCTTGCAAGGCGTGTCGCCGGATAACCGGGCGGTGCAAGATCGCCGTAAATGTCGTCTTCAACGATCAGAAAGCCGTACTGCTCAGCCAACCGCAACAACTGGAATGCCTTGGCAGCCGAGAGCGACGTGCCGGTCGGGTTGTGCAGGATGGAATTGATGACCAGCAGCTTGGGGCGACGCGCCTGTACCAACCCTTCCAGCGCGACCAAGTCCGGCCCCTCGGTGGTATAGGGCACGCCGATCACCTGCGCACCCTGCGCGGCAAAGCGGCCGAACATCAGAAACCACGCCGGATCGCCCACGAGCACCGTGTCGCCAGGCTGCACATACTGACGCGCAATCAGGTCCAGTGAAGCGGTGATCCCGGAGGTCACCACGATCTGTTCGGGTCGCGCGCCGATTTCCAGCTCGGCCAGCCGTGTTTGCAGTTGCTGGCGCAGCGGCAAGAAGCCCTGCGGCGTGCCCAGCGACAGAAATTGGTTGCCGTTCAGCCGCCCCAGCGAGCGCATCGCGTTGGCGATCAGCTCGCCGTCCAGCCACCCGTTGGGCAAGAAGCCCACACCCGGCGCCTTGCGTGGCTCCGCAGAATGGAACATGTTCCGCAGCAGCCACGTCACGTCGATCTTGCGTGCAGCAGTCGGCGGCGGCGCGACCGGCTCCTCGGGCAGCAGCGCTTGACGCTCCTTCACGTAGAAGCCCGAACCGCGGCGCGACTCCAGATACCCCTGCGCCACCAGCCGCTCGTACGCCTCCACCACGGTGAAGCGCGAAATGCTCTTCTCCTGCGCCAGCTGCCGGATCGACGGCATGCGCATGCCGGCACGAAACACGCGCTCGTCGATGCGCATGCGCGCCCATTCGGTGAGCTGATCCACCAGCGTCATCTGCGCCGACGGAATGGGGTCGGGCAACTGCTCCGCCGCCGGGCGGGCGGCCGCGCGGCGGGCGTCCAGGCTGATGATGGGGGAGGTGGAATTCATGACGGGTAGGCTTCAAGCGGGCAGAAAACTGTACAGAAGGCGCCACGACAAAGTGTACAGGTACTGTACAGACGCAGTTCGGTAGGATCAAGGTCAGAATTCCGCCCCCAGCGAACTCGGAGACTGCTCCATGCCCACGTTGAAACGCTTTGACGAAGATGCCTACCGCGCCACCTGCGACGCCACCGTCGTCGCCGTGCATTCGGAAGGCGTCGAACTGGACGCCACGGTGTTCTACGCCCGCAGCGGCGGCCAGGCGGGCGACACCGGCACGCTGGTCCTGGCCGATGGGCACACCATTGCGATTGCCGACACCGTCTACAGCGCCGATCGCCAAACCGTTCTGCATGTGCCTGCCGACAGCGCAGACGTCTCGCTGCTCGCGCCCGGCACGCCGGTCACGGCCACCATCGACTGGGACCGTCGCCACCGCCTGATGCGGCTGCATACGTGCCTGCACCTGCTGGGCTCGCTGATTCCCGTGCCGGTCACGGGCTGCGGCATCTCGCCAGACGCTGGCCGCATCGATTTCGACCTGCCTGAATCGACGCTCGACCGCGACACGCTGACCGCGCAGCTGAACGAACTCATCGGCCGCAATACGCCGGTGCGCGTCGACCTGATCACGCCGGAAGAACTGGCCGCCCAGCCCGAACTCGTGCGCACCATCGGGGCGGCGCCGCCGGCGGGCGCCTCGGCCATCCGCATCATCCACATTGACGGCATCGACCGCCAGCCATGCGGAGGCACCCATGTGCGCGCCACCGGCGAAATCGGTCGCGTGGTCGTCACCAAGATCGAAAAGAAAAGCCGCCAGAACCGACGCGTCGCCGTGGCGTTTGCAGATTGAGCGCCGCCATGAACAAGTCCGTCGCCCTGCCCATGGCACCCGTTGACCACGCCGAACGCCGCGGCCTGCTGCTCGGCTTCATCGGCGTGGCCATCTTCAGCCAGACGCTGCCGTTCACGCGCATGGCCGTCGCCGAACTGGATGCCACCTTCGTGGCGCTGGCGCGCGCGGTGCTGGCAAGCGTTCTGGCGCTCGTGCTGCTCACGGCCACGGGCGCGTTCTCGGCCGGCAAGCGCCCGCGCGGCAATCAATGGTGGCAACTGGCGGTGACGGCAATGGGCGTGGTGGTCGGCTTTCCGCTGTTCTCGTCGCTGGCGATGCGCGATGTGCCGGCCGCCCATGGCGCCATCATCACCGGCCTGCTGCCGCTTGCAACCGCCATCTTTGCCGCGTGGTTCGGGCGCGAGCGGCCGTCTGCCGGGTTTTGGCTGTGCGCGGTCATTGGCAGCGTGCTCGTTGTTTCATTTGCACTGCTGCAGGGAGCGGGCGCCCTCCACCGCGCCGATTGGCTCCTCTTCGCCGCCATGGTGACGGGCGCCCTCGGCTATGCGACCGGCGGCAGGCTCGCGCGCGAACTGGGCGGCACGCAGACGATTGCCTGGGCGCTGGTCGTCTCCCTGCCTGTGCTGCTGCCGCTGGTGGGCGCGCTGGCTTGGCTGCCGTCCACACATCAGGCCGAGGCGCTCGCGCATGCGTCGTCCAGGGCCTGGATGGGGCTGGCTTACGTGTCGGCCTTTTCCATGTTCATCGGCTTCCTGTTCTGGTATTCCGGCCTGGCTGCGGGCGGTGTTGCGCGGGTCGGCCAGATACAATTGCTGCAACCTTTCATGACGTTGATCGGCGGCTGGCTGCTGCTGGGCGAACCGCTCGATGCGCCGACCGTGCTGTTTGCGCTGGCCGTCATTGCCGTGGTCGGCATCGGCCGGCGCACGTCGGTCCGCCGATAGCAACGTTTTCCCTCTTTTGTTGACCGCACTTACCAAGGAGTCTTCATGACCGCCCCGCACGACGCTCAGGCCAAGCTCAAGCAACTCGGCATCGAACTGCCCGCCGCAGGCGCCCCCGCTGCCGCCTACGTCATGGCCGCGCAAACCGGCAACCAGGTCTTCCTGTCCGGCCACATCGCCAAGAAAGACGGCAAGCCGTGGGTTGGCAAGCTGGGCGCCGACATGACCACCGAGCAAGGCAAGTCAGCCGCACGCGCCATCGCCATCGACCTGATCGCTACGCTGAACACGCACCTGGGCGGTGATCTCAGCCGCGTCAAGCGCATCGTCAAGGTGATGAGCCTGGTCAACTCCACCCAGGAGTTCACCGAGCAGCACCTGGTGACCAACGGCGCATCCGAACTGTTCGTCGAGGTGTTTGGCGACGCCGGCAAGCACGCCCGCAGCGCCTTCGGCGTCGCACAGATTCCGTTCGGCGCATGCGTCGAGATCGAACTGATTGCGGAAGTCGCCTGAGCGACGCTTTTGCTGCTGTGCCACCGGCAGCCGGCCAGTGTTAGACGGGCCGGTTGCCTGCTATTCTCACCGTCTTGCCCACCCACGGCGCTCGCTCACGAGGTGGGCGCCGCAACACTAGGACCACACCATGGACCACACCGCCTGTACCTTCTCCAGCCGCGCTCAGAAACTCACCAGCTCGGCGATCCGGGAAATCCTCAAGATCACCGAACGTCCTGAGGTCATTTCGTTTGCCGGCGGCCTGCCCGCCCCGGTCACCTTCCCGGTCGAAGCGATTCAGGCGGCGTGCGCCCGCATGTTTGCCGACAACCCGCAGGCCTCGCTGCAGTACACCCCGACCGAAGGCCTGTCGGTGCTGCGCGAGTGGATCGCCCAGCGTCATGGCACCACCGCCTCGCGCGTGCTGATCACCACGGGCTCGCAGCAGGGGCTGGACCTGCTCGGCAAGATCTTCATCGACCCGCAAAGCAAGGTGCTGGTCGAAACGCCGACGTACCTCGGCGCGCTGCAGGCGTTCTCGCTGTTCGAGCCGGCCTATACGTCCATCGCCACCGACGACAAGGGCCTGCTGCCCGACGCGCTCACGCCGGAACTGGCTGCCGGCGCGCGCTTCTTCTACACGATCCCGAACTTCCAGAACCCGACCGGCCGCCGCCTGCCGCTGGACCGCCGCCAAGCCCTGGTCGCCCGCGCGAAGGAACTCGGCGTGCTGCTTGTTGAAGACGACCCGTACGGTGAGCTCAGCTACACCGGCGACGCCCTGCCCTCGCTGCGCTCGCTGAATCCGGACGGCGTGGTCTACATGGGCTCGTTCTCGAAGATCCTGGCACCGGGCATGCGCCTGGGCTACATCATCGCGCCCGAACATATCCACTTCAAACTCGTGCAGGCCAAGCAGGCATCGGATCTGCACACGCCGAGCTTCACCCAGCGTGTGGCGTACGAGGTGCTGAAGACCGGGCTGCTCGACACGCACATCCCCAGCATCCGGAACCTTTACGGCAAGCAATGCGAAGCGATGCTCGACTCGCTCACGCGCCACATGCCGGCCGGCGTGCACTGGAACCGCCCGGAAGGCGGCATGTTCATCTGGGTGGAAGTGCCGGAAGGCATCGACACGATGTCGCTGCTGGAAAAGGCCGTCGCGCGCAACGTGGCGTTCGTGCCGGGCGCGCCGTTCTATGCCAATGCGCCGCGTCGCAATACCCTGCGCCTGGCGTTCGTGACGGTGGCACCGGAGCGCATCGAGCAAGGCATCGCCGTGCTGGGCGAGCTGATCCGCGCGGAAATCGCTGCGCTCACGCCGAAGGCCGCCTAAATTACCTAACTGTCCATTCATTCATTCGAGAAAGGAGCCGTCGTCGATGCTGCGGATCTGGGGAAGACTCTCTTCGGTCAACGTTCAGAAAGTGGTCTGGTGCGCGCGCGAGCTGTCGCTGGACCATGAGCGCATCGACGTCGGCGGCGCCTTCGGCGGCGTCGACACGCCGGAATTCAAGGCGATGAACCCCAACGGGATGATCCCCGTCATCGAAGACGGCCTGAACGATGCCGGCGATACGCGCTTCGTGCTGTGGGAGTCCAACGCCATCGTGCGCTATCTCTCGGCGCGCTATGGCCCGGGCAATCTCTACCCGCTCGAGCTTCACGAGCGCGCGGATGCCGACCGGTGGATGGACTGGCAGACCACGTCGTACAGCCCGTCGATGGTGGATGCGTTCATGCAGCTTGTGCGTACGCCGGAAGACCAGCGCGACGCCGCGCGCATTGAACGTTCGCGCCAGGCCGCGGAGCGCAGCACCGCCGTCCTCGAAGCCGTGCTGGCCAAGCAGCCCTACGTGGCCGGCCGCCGCTTCACCATGGCCGACATCGTCTGCGGCTGCGCCACACACCGCTGGCTCGGCCTGCCGATGGACCGCCCGGCGCGCCCGAACCTCGAGCGGTGGATGGCCGAGTTGCGCGACCGGCGCGCCGCACGGGAAGTCCTGGCGCTGCCTGTCGTCTAAGCCCGCCCGAAACCGGTTGCGGTAGCATCACCAACCGCGCACGGCACCCAAGCCGGCGCGGTTTTTTGTTTTCACCGAGGGAAACCCGGATGCCATTGAACCGACCTTCCACCACCGTCGCCACGATCCTCTGGGGCGCGCTTTACCTGGTTGCCGCCATCGTGTCGCACCGGCTGAATGGCCCGGTCGACATGACGGGCTACATCTGGCTGCCGGCAGGCGTGACCATGGCCGCGTTCATGCTGCGGCCGTACCGCGAATGGCCGGGGCTGGGCGCGGCGTTTGCCGTGGCGCAGCTGGCGCTGGCCGCGATTGAACACACCAACCCCGCGCACGCCATGCTGTTCGTGCTCGACGAGGCGGGGAGCGCGGCCCTGGCCGTGGCCCTGGTGAGGCTCGCGCGCGTACCGCTCGAAGGTTTGTACTTCGTGCGTGCGATGCTGGTGGCGGGCGCGGTCAGCGCGCTGCTCGGGGCGCTGTTCGGGGCGGCATGGTTTGCGTGGTCCCAGGGTGGCGCATTCGGGCACGTCCTGCGCATCTGGGCGGCGTCGGATTTCCTGGGCGTGCTGATCGTCACGCCGGTGCTGGCCGCATGGTCGCGCTTTCGCGCATTCCGCTCGGGCGGCACGGACCGCACGGACTTCCTGCTGGGCCTGGCGGCCGCGATTGCGCTGGCGCTGTCGGCGTACGTCATCTTCGATGGCAACAGCGATGCCAAGTTTGGCGACGGCATCGGCTTTGCGCTGACCTACGTCCCGCTGTTCTTTGCCGTGGTGGTGGCCCTGCTGTGGGGCGGCCGCGGCGGCTCCATGGCCGTGCTGCTGCTCACGCTCGTGGCGCTGACGCAAACCGCCGAGGGCGACGGCCCATTCGCCGTGCTAGATCACCACTATGGCCAGTCGCTGCTGGAAGCGCAGCTGTACCTGGGTATCGCCGCGCTGCTGGTGCTGCTGGTGAGCGCGCTCAAAACCACGCGCGAACAACTGCACGAGCAAAGCGCGCAGTGGCAGAACCGCGTCGAACTGGCGTTGGCAACATCGGGCCAGCTCGTCTACACCATCGACCCGGCCAGTGGCCGCATCGACTGGGGCGGCGACGTGGTCCTCGTCTTCGGACACGACGCGGCGAGCATGGCGTCGATCTCGACCGTCCTGCAACTGGTGCATCCGGATGACCGCGACGCGCTGCGCGCACGTTGGCTCGGAGAAACCGCGCTGGACGACGGGGCCGCCATGCCCGCGCGCCGCCAGACGCTGCGCATCACCGCACGCGACGGCACGCTGCACACCGTGGTGGATACCGGTGGCCCGCTGATGGATGCCGTCGGCAACATGGCGCTCGTCACCGGTACCTGGTCGGTCGAGACCGCACTGTGACGGCATTGGCATCCGGCAGCACGGCTGTGCTGCTGATCCATGGTCTGGGCGGCACCGCCTACGACGTGGGCGTGCTGCAGAAAGCGCTGCGCAATGCCGGCGCGGTCACGCACGTGCCAACCTTGTCTGGCCACGGCACGCGCCCCGAAGACCTGATCCACATGCCCGCCGAGGCCTGGCTTGAAACGCTCACGCAAACGTATGAGCAGCTCATCGCCGAGCACGACGCCGTGCATATCGCTGGGATGTGCATGGGCGCATTGCTGGCACTGGTGCTGGCGCACCGGGTTCGGCATGGCATTGCACGCCCGCACGACAGGCTGGCGCTGCTCGCCACGCCGATCCATATCGATGGCTGGTCGACGCCGTGGTATCGGGATCTGCGCCACGTGGTCTATCGCATCCCGGGCATGGCGGCGCGCATGCGCGTGGAAGAAGACGAGCCGTTCGGCATCAAGAACCCGCTATTGCGGCGGATCATCAAGGCGAAGCTTGCGCGCGGCGACAGCTTCCACTACCCGTGGGTGCCGCTGGCCTGCATTCGGCAGGTGGATCGGCTGCGACGCTGGGCGCTGGCTGGCGCGCCCGAGACGCAGTGCCAGACGCTGGTCGTCCACTCCCGTGAAGACGAACTCACCAGCCTGCGCTCCGCTGAAACGTTGCAAGCGACCCTGCCCCATGCGCGCAGCGTCGTGCTCGAAAACAGCTACCACATGATCTGCGTAGACAACGATCGCGATCAGGTCGCCGCCGAGGTCCTCGGCTTTTTCGGTTTCGACCCCGCAGCGGCCAGGCGCAAGGGCCCAGCCGCCGCAGATTGATCACGACGCCGGTCAGGCCGCCGGCCCCGCAGTCTCGTGCTCGTGCGCCGCGTCCAGCCGGCGCTGCCGCTCGCTGCCCTTGAACACGCGCCGCACCACCACAAAGAACACCGGCACCAGGAACACTGCCAGCACCGTTGCCGCGATGATCCCGCCCAGCACACCCGTGCCGATGGCGCGTTGGCTGGCGGATGCCGCGCCGGTCGCAATCGCCAGCGGCACGACACCAAAGGCAAACGCCAGCGACGTCATCACGATCGGCCGGAAGCGCAGCCGCGCGGCCTCCAGCGTGGCTTCAATCAGGCCCATGCCCTGCGCCACCAGATCCTTGGCGACTTCGATGATCAGGATCGCGTTCTTGGCCGACAGGCCAATCGTGGCAATCAGCCCGACCTTGAAGTAGATGTCGTTGGGCAGGAAGCGCAGCGTGGCGCCCAGCAGCGCGCCCAACACGCCCAGCGGCACCACCAGCATGACCGCCAGCGGAATCGACCAGCTCTCGTACAGCGCCGCCAGGCACAGAAACACGACGAGGATCGACAACGCAAACAGCGCCGGCGCCTGCGCGCCCGACAGCCGCTCCTCGAACGACTGCCCCGTCCACTCGTAGCCGAAGCCTTCGGGCAGGCCTCGCGCGATCGACTCCATCGCCGCCATGGCCTCGCCTGAGCTGTGACCCGGCGCGGGCGCGCCGGTGATCGTCATGGCCGGAAAGCCGTTGTAGCGGTCGAGCTTGAGCGGCCCGACGATCCACTTCGTCGTGGTGAACGCCGAGAGCGGCACCATCGCCCCAGCCGCATTGCGCACATGCATGCGGCCAAGCTGCTCGACCGAGACGCGCTGCTTGCCGTCGGCCTGCACGATCACGCGGCGCACCTGGTTGCGGTAGACGAAATCGCCTGCGTAATCGGAGCCGAACATCACAGCCAGCGTGCGGTTGATGTCCTCGATCGACACGCCCATCGACAGCGCCTTCTTGCGGTCCACATCAATCAGCACCTGCGGTGCATCGCCCTGGCCCGCAAACGTGACTTCCGACAGCGCGGGATGCTTCGCGGCCTCAGCGAGCATGCGGTCGCGTGCCTGCGCGAGGCGCTCGTAGCCGGCGCCTCCGCGGTCCTGCAAACGCAGGTCGAAGCCGGGCTTGCTGCCCAGCTCCGGCAGCGCGGGCGAGTTCATCGCCATGACCATCGCGCCCTTGATCTTGCCGAACGCCGCGTTGGCGCGCTCGACCACGGCGTCGACGTGCTGGTCAGCGCCCTTGCGTTGCTTCCAGTCCTTGAGCGTCAGGAACAGCATGGCCGCGTTCTGCCCGTTGCCGTACAGGCTGAAGCCCGTGATGGCCAGCGTGGACGCCACCGCCGGCTCCTGCGTCATGAAGTGCTGCTCGGCCTGCCGCACAACGTCGAGCGTTTGCGCCTGTGTGGCGCCGGTCGGCAGCATGACGACGGTCATGAACTCGCCGGTGTCTTCTTCCGGCAGAAAGGCCGTCGGCAGTTGCGTGAACAGCAGCACCACGACACCGACGACGGCGCCGTACGCCACCAGCGCGCGGCCCGTGCGGTTCAGCAGCCTGGCAACGCCGCCTTGGTAGCGTGCCGTCAACCGCGCAAAGCCCCGGTTGAATGCGCCGAAGAAGCCCTTGCGCTCCACACCGTGGCCAGCCTGCACCGGCTTGAGCAGCGTCGCGCAAAGCGCGGGCGTAAGCGTCAGTGCCAGGAATGCCGAAAACACCATCGACACCGCCAGCGACAGCGAAAACTGCCGGTAGATATTGCCCACCGCGCCGCCAAAGAACGCCATCGGCACGAACACCGCCGTCAGCACCAGCGAGATGCCGACGATGGCCCCGCTGATCTGCCGCATTGCCTTGGCCGTCGCCTCGCGCGGCGAGAGCCCATCTTCGTGCATCACGCGTTCGACGTTTTCCACCACCACGATCGCATCGTCGACGAGGATGCCGATGGCCAGCACCAGGCCGAACAGCGTCAGCACGTTGATGGAAAAACCCATCGGCAGCATCACCGCAAACGTGCCCAGCAGCGCGATCGGCACCACCAGCGTCGGGATCAGCGTCGCGCGCAGGTTCTGCATGAACAGCATCATCACCAGGAACACCAGCACCACGGCTTCGAGCAGCGTCTTGACCACCTGCTCGATGGCGATGCCGACAAAGCGCGAGCTGTCGTACGCCACCTCGTAGCGCACGCCGGGCGGGAAATGCGCCTGCGCTTCGTCCAGCACCGCGCGCACGCGCTTGGCCACGCCCACGGCGTTGGCGCCAGGGGCAAGCTTGATGCCGATGGTCGTTGCCGGCTTGCCGTTCATGCGCGAGAGGTAAAGGTAATCGCTGCCGCCCAGCTCCACGCGCGCCACATCGCGCAGCAACACCATGCGGCCCTGCGCGTCCGCACGCAGCGGAATCTGGCCGAATGCATCCGGCGTGGTCAGCCCATCGTCGCCGGTGACGCTCGCGTTGATGGGCGCGCTGCCCGGCACGGCGCCGCTGCCGATCTCGCCCACGGTGATGCGCGCGTTGTAGCGGCGCACGGCGTCGCTCAGGTCGCCGGCGGTCAGGCCCAATGCGGTCAACTTGTCGGCATCGGGCCAGATGCGCATGGCGTATTCCGCGTCGAACAACTGCGCGGTGCCAACGCCCGGCACGCGGCGCAACTGCGGAATCAAATCTGACGAAGCGAGGTCGCCCAGGTCGATGCCGTCAAAGCGGCCACGCTCGGCCGTCAGCGACAGATACATCATGTAGTTCTCGGCCGCCTTCTCGATGCGGATGCCGTTGCGGCGCACGACCTCAGGCAGGCGTTCTTCGACGATCTTCAGCCGGTTCTGCACCTCCACCGCCGCAAGATCGGGGCTCGTGCCCTGGGTGAACGACAGGTTGATCGACACATTGCCCGCCGCATCGGACGACGACGACATGTACAGCAGCCCCGGCGCACCGTTCATCTCGCGCTCGATGATGGCGGTGACGGCACTCTCCACCGTGCGCGCCGACGCGCCGGGATAGTTGGCCGAGATGCTGACGTTGGGCGGGGCAATGTTCGGGTACTGCGCCACGGGCAGCTTGGGCAGCGCGAGCACGCCGGCCAGGATGATGGCCAGCGCAATCACCCAGGCAAAGACCGGGCGGTCGATAAAGAAGCGCGCCATGGTCAGCCCTTCTTCGGCTTGGTGTCAGCACGCGGTGCTGCGGGCACCGGCTTGACCGCCATGCCCGCTTCCAGCGTCTGCATGCCCGGAATGGCGAGGCGCTCTCCGCCGGACAGCCCACTGGTCACCAGCCATTGGTCACCGGCCAACGTTTGCGCAGCCACGGGACGCACGGCCAGCGTATTGTCGGCCTGCACCACAAACACCGATGCTCCCTGGCGGTCGCGCTGCAACGCGCCCTTGGGAACCGTCACCGCGCCCTGCTGGACGGCGTGCGAAAGCTTCACGCGCACGTACATGCCAGGCAGCAGCAGGCCGTCGGGGTTGGGCAGCACGGCGCGCATCGAAACGTTGTCCGTTGCGCGGTCCACCGCCAAGTCGGAGAACAGCAGCCTGCCCGGGCGCTCGTACGCCACGCCGTCGCTCAGGATGACCTGCACGCCGATGTCCTGACCGCTCAATGCGGCGGCCTGGCCCTTCTTGAGCGCGCGCTGCAGGGCCAGCACTTCGGCGGCGGGCTGCGCAAAGTCCACGTAGATCGGATCGATCTGCTCGACGGTGGTGAGCGGCGTGGCAGCGTCTTCCTTGACCAGCGCACCTTCGGTGACCTGCGCGCGGCGCGAGCGCCCGGCAATCGGGGCCGTGACGGTGGCGTAGCCCAAGCGCAGTTGCGCGGTTTCCAGCGCGGCACGGCTGGAGACCACGTCTGCGGCGGCCTGGCGCTCGGCGGCTTGCGCTTCAGCGTATTCCAGCTCGCTCACGGCGCGCGTGGCGGCCAGTCCCTTGTAGCGCGCCACCTTGTCGCGGGCGATGGCGAGTTGCGCCTGCGCACGGGCAAGCGCGCCTTGCGCGGCGTCCACCTGCGCCTTGAGCGGCGCCGGATCGATGCGGAACAGTACCTGGCCGGCCTTGACCACCTGGCCTTCTTCGTAGGCGCGCTTGAGGACGATGCCGTCGACGCGCGCCCGCACTTCCGCCGCGCGATACGGCTCAAGCCGGCCCGGCAATTCGGTCACCAGCGGCGCATCGGAGCGCTGTGCAACGGCAAACTCGACCTCCGGCGGACCAGCGGGCTTGGCGGCCTCATCCGCATGCTTGCCGCACGCCTGCAACACAGCCAGGGCGCACGCGCACAACAACCACCGGGACGAACGGTAACGACGGAACAACACGGAGAACATCATGAGAAAGGGGCTGGGCGCGACCGCGCCCGAGGTCTTGAACGAAGCGAAGCGGAAGGCTAGCACGCACGTCCGCCGCGACCTGACCGATTGATTTCCCAGTCTGATCAAGACCTTACGAAGCGCGCATTGCCGCCGCGCGCGCAAGCCTGCTGCCGCCTGCTGCGGTTTCAGAACGTCAGGTCAGAAGACGCGGCCGAGCTGCAGGTACACGTTCCACACGCCCTGCGGCGCCACCGCAAAACCAAAGTACAGCGGCCCGATCGGGCTGTTGCCGCCAACGAATACGCTGCCGCTCTTCAGGTAAGGGCCCCGCCCGAAGTTGTTGCGCAGCTGCCAGACGTTGCCGGCCTCCGCGCTGGCGCCGAACACCGGCGCGCGCAGGCCGAGCAGATCGTCGATGCGCAGGTCGTACAGGTAGGTCAGGCGGCCGTACAGCATGTACTGGCCGTTGAACTGATCCTGCGCGTACGCCGAAAGGTGCTGGAAGCCGCCCAGGAAGAAGCCTTCGTTGGCGCCATTGCCCGTGTTGCCGCCGTTTTCCCGCGTCGGGCTGTTGACGCCAAACTGGCCGGCGCCCTCCAGCGCCACATTGAACGTGTGGCGGCCGTAGCTCGTCGCCCACAGGCCCTTGGCCTGGGCGGTGTTGAACTTCTTGTCGAGCGATCCAAAACCGGCTTCCACGCTGCTGTAGAAGTAATAGCCGCTGCGCGGAAACAGCGGGTCATCCAGTTGGTCCAGCGTCAGCTGCGCGCGGAAGGCCGGCTGCTTGGCGCGCAGCGTCGGCAGATCCAGCGCCCCTTCGTCCGTCAACGCCAGATAGTTGAACGCCGCGCTCTTGCTCATGTAGTTCACGCCCAGCCGCAGTTCGCCCTTGCGGCCGAGCGGAATGCCGAGGTCGACGCCGGCACGCGCGGTCTCCATGGTGATGCTGTTGAACGCCTTGGCCTCCTTGGTCGGCGCCTGGTCGTCAAAGTAGAGGTCGAAGCGGCGGCGCGAATACTCGGCATACGGCGCCACGTAGAACCCGCGCGCCTGCCAGAGCGGCTGGCGCAATTCGGTATGGATGCTCGCCCGGTTGCTGCCGAGCACGATGTCATTGCGCCATTCCAGCCCGCTCTGCGTGAGCCACGGATACCGGTGGCCGAGATTGACGTTGAACGCGCCGCGCCCGTCGAAGTTGGTCGACATGCCCAGCCCGAACAGGAAGAACTGGTTGCCCCAGGACTTTTCACGGGCGTCGATCTTCAGCGTATGCACGCCGTTCTGTTCCACCAGTTGCTGCGTCACGGTTTCGAAGTCGCCCGTGGTGGCCAGCGCCGACAGTTCGCGATTCAGCGCCTCGGCGTCATATGCGTCGCCTTCGCGCACCTTGATCAACTGGCGCACGCGCGCGGGCGGCACACGGCCGCTGGTGGTCACATCGATGGCGTCGATGCGCGCGCCGGCCACCAACGTGCCCTGCGGCTCGTGGGCAGCGCGGTACGCGGCATACGCCTGCGGCGAGAGCGACAACGTCGCGAGCTTCGCCTCCGCGCCCTGCGCCGCGCGCTCCCCCTGCCGCACACCCTGCGGGCCCTTGGCGAAATCGGTGAATGAAAGCTCCGAGAGCTGCGGCTCGATCAACACATCCTTGCCGCGCAGCAGCGCCTTGCGCCCGCACGTTCTGGCCGACGAGGATGGTGATCATTTGCTGCGTCACCGCCGCCGGCGAGGTCAGATCTTCCGGCCGCTGCAAATCCGACCCGATGTTGACCGCGATGATGATGTCCGCGCCCATGTCGCGCGCGAGCTGCACGGGCAGGTTGCTCACCAGGCCGCCATCCACCAGCGTGCGGCCGCCCACTTCGATGGGCGCGAACAGGCCGGGCACCGCCATGCTGGCGCGCATGGCCAGCGGCAGCGAGCCGTGGTCGAGAATCACCCCGTCGCCCGTGGCCAGATCCGTCGCCATGGCCTTGAAGGGAATCGGCAGGTGCGAGAACGCGATGTTGTCGGGCCACTGCGCCGTCCAGTTCTTGAGCAGCGCAAGCAGGCGGTTGCCCTGCACCAGCCCGGTGGGCAGCTTGAGCCTGCCGTCGCCATAGCCGGCGGACAGGCCGATCGGATACTGGAAATCATCCTCGCGCAGCGACTGCGGCAGCTTGGCCCGATCGTTGCGATCGAAGGCGATGTCGCTCAGGTCCACCTGCGAGAGCTTCTGCTCCAGCGCGTCCGCACGCATGCCGCTGGCGTACAGGCCGCCCACCACGGCGCCCATGCTGGTGGCGGCAATCACGTCCACGGGAATGCGCATGCGCTCCAGCATCTTGAGCACGCCGATATGCGCATAGCCGCGCGCCCCGCCGCCAGAGAGCACCAGACCGATACGCGGCCGCGTCGCTTCTGCATTCGGTTGCGTTGGCGCTGCCGCATTCTGGCCATGCACGGCGGGCGACAGCATTGCCATTGCCGCAAACGCGGTGAGCACGGCGGTAGCCAAACGGGCGCCGCGGCGGCGAGACAGGAAGGCCGTCAGAGAAGCCATGGATGGAAGGCGAATTGGAGTGGGTGCGGGTTGGGTGGGCTGCGCTGCAGGCGCAATGATTCCACAACCCGGATTTACCCGGTGCAATTGCGCACCCCGCGCCATACCACGCGCCAGCGCCGATGAATACTTTTCAGGGCGAAAGTGACAGAATATTGCCGGGACCCGGACACGCTTGTTCCTACAATCCGCGTTTGCCCCTTAAAAAAGGGGCGACAGAAGACGTTCGGTATCGAGAAGAACTGAAACGCCCAAACAGGAGGAGATCAAGATGTGGAATCAAGTCTATGACCCGCTCGGCAGTGCCGTGTGGTCGACCATCGCAGCCGGGATACCGGTAGCGGTGCTGCTGTGCTCGCTGGCGTTCTTCCATATGCAGGCGCATCTGGCCGCGGGCCTGGCGCTGATTGTCGGGGTGGGGATCGCCTCGTTCGTGTTCGGCATGCCGACCGCAATGGCCGGCAAGGCAGCGGGCCTGGGCATCGTCTCCGGCCTGTTCCCGATTGGCTGGATCGTTCTCAACATCATCTTCCTGCATCGGCTCACCACCTTGAACGGGTCATTCAAGGTCTTGCAGAGCTCGATTTCCGGCATTACCGAAGACCGCCGCCTGCAACTGCTGCTGGTGGCGTTCAGCTTTGGCGCGTTCTTCGAAGGCGCCGCGGGCTTCGGCACGCCGGTGGCCGTTACGGGCGCCATCCTGATCGGCCTGGGCTTCTCGCCGCTGGCCGCGTCTGGGCTGGCGCTGATCGCCAACACCGCGCCGGTGGCCTACGGCGCGCTGGGGGCTCCGCTGATCGGGCTGGCGTCGGTCACGGGGCTGGACTTGCTGCAGCTCTCCGCGATGGTCGGCCGCCAGTTGCCGTTCTTCTCGGTGCTCGTGCCGTTCTGGCTGATCTGGGCGTTTGCGGGCTTCCGCGGCATGCTGCAGATCTGGCCGGCGATCCTGGTGGCGGGCGTGTCGTTTGCCATTCCGCAGTTCCTGGTGTCGAACTTCCACGGCCCGTGGCTGGTGGACGTGATTGCTGCGCTGGTGTCGATGGGCACGCTCACGCTGTTCCTGAAGGTGTGGAAGCCCAAGACGATCTGGACGTCGACCGCCCTGCGCAACCGTGAGGACAACTCCCGCGTCGACCCCGAAGCCGCCGCGGAGGCGCGCGAAGCCACCACGGCCACCAACGGCAAGATCACGCGCGTGCAGGCATGGCTGCCGTGGGTGATCCTCACGGTGTTCGTCTTCATCTGGGGCGTACCGCAGTTCAAGGCGTTTGCCGACGGCCTGTGGGCCTACAAATTCGCCATCCCGGGCCTCGACAAGATGGTCCTCAAGGGCCCGCCGGTGGTGCCCAAGGTGATTGCCGAAGGCGCGGTCTTCAACTTCAACGTCCTGTCGATGGCGGGCACGGGCATCCTGGTGTCGGCCCTCGTGGGCGGCCTGCTGATGGGCTACTCGCTGCCGCGCATGCTCAAGGAGTACTGGAACACCATCAAGCTCACGCGCTATTCGCTGCTGACGATCTGCGCGATGTTCGGCATCGGCTACCTGACCCGCTACTCCGGTCTGGACGCCACGCTGGGCCTGGCCTTCGCCCACACGGGCGTGCTGTACCCGCTGTTCGGCACGATGCTGGGCTGGCTGGGGGTGGCGCTGACCGGCTCGGATACGGCATCGAACGTGCTGTTCGGCGGCCTGCAGAAGACCACGGCCGAGCAGCTTGGCCTGTCGCCGATCCTCATGTCGGCGGCCAACAGCTCGGGCGGCGTGATGGGCAAGATGATCGACGCGCAGTCCATCGTCGTGGCGTCCACGGCCACCAAGTGGTACGGCCACGAGGGCGACATCCTGCGCTACGTGTTCTTCCACTCGCTGGCGCTCGCCTTCCTGGTGGGGCTGATGATTACCCTGCAGGCCTATGTGGAGCCGTTCACGCGGATGGTGGTGCACTGAGCCCCGCTCCCGACGGAACCCGAAAGCCGCTCAATCGAGCGGCTTTTTTCATGCGAACCCGACACGTCGAACCAAAAGCCTCGCACGTCGAGCTCCTCCTGCCGAGCGAAAAGCCTCGCACGTCGAGCTCCGAGCTCCACCTGCCGAGCAAAAAGCCTCGCGCGTCGAGCTCTGAGCTCCAACCGCCGAGCAAAAGCCTCACGCGCCGAGCTCTGAGCTCCAATCGCCGAGCAAAAGCCTCACGCGCCGAGCTCTGAGCTCCAACCGCCGAGCAAAAAGCCTCATGCGTCGAGCTCTGAGCTCCAACCGCCGAGCAAAAAGCCTCAAGCGCCGAGCTCCGAGCTCCAACCGCCGAGCAAAAAGCCTCAAGCGCCGAGCTCTGAGCTCCACCCGCCGAGCCCTGCACGCCGTAAGCCACCCCGCCAACAAGGGCACTTTCACGCGCGTATCATGGGCAGCTCTTCCGCGCACGTCCCGCCCTGGGGCGTCGGTCTCCTCTTCACCCCCGACCCGACATGCTGCTGCGCCGCCTGGAAAAGCTCATCGATCCGTTCCGTCCCCTGCCCGACACACAGCCTCCGGCCAACGTCTGGCGCTTCTACGCCTACTTCCTGCGCGAAGTGCGCGGCGTCTTCGCGTTCCTGCTGGTCGTGGGGCTGTTGGGTGCGCTGATTGAAGTCGCGCTGTTCGACTTCCTGGGCCGCATCGTCGACATGATTCAAGCGACACCCGGCCCCGCGTTCTTTGGCCGCCACCGTAACGAGTTGTTGTGGATGGCCTTTGTGGCGCTGATCGCGCGGCCGGTCATCTTCGGGCTGCACGACGTGCTCGTGCATCAGGTCATCAACCCCAACCTGTCGAACCTGATCCGCTGGCAGAACCACCGCTACGTGCTCAAGCAAAGCCTGACGTTCTTCCAGAACGACTTTGCGGGCCGCATTGCCCAGCGGATCATGCAGACCGGGTTTTCATTGCGCGATTCCGCCGTGCAGTCCGTGGATGCGCTCTGGCATGTGGTGATCTACGCGATCAGTGCGATGGTGCTGTTCGCCAAGGCCGACTGGTGGCTCGTGGTGCCGCTGCTGGTGTGGATTGGCTGCTACGTCGCGGCGCTGAGCTACTTCGTGCCGCGCGTGAAGGCGCGATCGGTCATCGCCACGGAGTCGCGCTCCAAGCTGATGGGCCGCATCGTTGACGGCTACACCAACATCACCACGCTCAAGCTGTTCGCGCATACGCAGCATGAAGAAAGCTACGCGCGCGACGCCATGGCCGAGCAGACGGACAAGACGCGCCTGTCCGGCCGCATGATCAGCGGCATGGATTTCACCATCACGGCCATGAACGGCCTGCTGATTGTCGGCACATCGGCGCTCGCGCTGTGGCTGTGGAGCGAGGGCCGTGTGAGCGCCGGCACCATCGCGCTGACGACGGGGCTGGTGATCCGCATCAACAACATGTCGGGCTGGATCATGTGGGTGGTCAACGGCATCTTTGAAAACGTCGGGCAGGTGCAGGACGGCATGCAGACCATCGCGCTGCCGCGCGCCGTGATCGACCAGCCCGATGCCAAGCCGCTGCACGTGACGCGCGGCGAAGTGCGCTTCGAGCACGTCGGCTTTCACTACGGCAAGGGCAGCGGCGTGATCGAAGGGCTGGACCTCGTGGTGCGCCCTGGCGAACGGATCGGCCTGGTTGGCCCGTCGGGTGCGGGCAAATCGACGCTGGTCAACCTGCTGCTGCGCCTGTACGACGTGGAGCGCGGCCGGATTCTCGTCGACGGTCAGGACATTGCAGCGGTGACACAAGAGAGCCTGCGCGAGCAGATCGGCATGGTCACGCAGGACACGTCGCTGCTGCACCGCTCCATTCGCGACAACCTGCGCTACGGCAAACCCGACAGCACCGAGGCCGAGCTGATGCAGGCCGTCCACCGTGCGCGCGCCGACGAGTTCATCCCGCAGCTATCCGATGCGCAAGGGCGACGCGGCTTTGATGCGCTGGTGGGCGAACGCGGGGTGAAGCTGTCGGGCGGTCAGCGGCAGCGCATCGCGATTGCGCGCGTGCTGCTCAAGGACGCGCCGATCCTGATCCTGGACGAAGCCACGTCCGCGCTGGATTCGGAAGTGGAAGCCGCCATCCAGGAAAGCCTGGAAACGCTGATGCAGGGCAAGACCGTGATTGCCATCGCGCACCGGCTCTCGACCATCGCGCGCATGGACCGGCTCGTTGTGCTCGATGGAGGGCGCATTGTCGAGAGCGGCACGCACGCGGAGCTGCTGGAACACGGCGGCCTGTATGCGCGGCTGTGGGCGCACCAGACCGGTGGTTTCGTTGGGGTGGACTGAGCGTTACGACAGGCGGCGGCCGAGCGTCTCTGGCACCATCGCCAGCCCGATCAGCGAGACGAGGCCGCAACCGATCACGTAGAAAGCCGGCGCGTTGGCATTGCCCGTGAGGTGGATCAGTTCGGTCGAGAAGAACTGCGCAAAGCCGCCGAAGATGGCGATGGCCACGCAGTAGGCAATCGACAACCCCGTGGCGCGCAGCCGCTGCGGTAGCACCTCGCTCACCAGCACCATCGAGGCCGGCGAGGTCATCGACATTGGCACCGACAAGCAGCCGACCACGATCAGCAAGCGGGCGAGCGAGGGGTCTGCGTTGATGAGTGCGAAGGCCGGATAGATCATCGCCAGCAGCGCAACGCGCGACCACAGCACGACCTTGCGGCGCCCGACGCGGTCGGCCAGCCGCCCTGCAAACGGCGACAGCACCACCTGCACCAGCGCGGCAATGCACGCCGCCCAGATGCCGAGCGACAGCGGCATGTGCAGCACGCTCACGGCGTAGTTGCTGAGGTAGTAGACGATGATGTACGTGGACGAGGCCACGCCGACCATCAGCAGGATGCTGGCGACGAGCGCGCGACGATGTTCGCGCAGCAGCGGCAGCGTGGCGTCGGCTTCGCGCGTGCTGAGCGGTGCGGCAGTTTCCTCCAGACGGCGGCGGATGATCAGACCGACCGGGATGACGAGAATGCCGATCACGAACGCCAGGCGCCAGCCCCACGACTCCAGCGCCGCAGGCGCCAGCACGTTGCTCAGCAGCAGGCCAACCAGCGCACCAAACAACGCGGCCAGCCCCTGGCTGAACGGCTGCCAGCTCGTATAGAAGCCGCGCGAGCGGTCGTCGGCGTATTCCAGCAGCAGCGCAGTCGAAGCGCCCATTTCGCCGCCGATGGCAAAGCCCTGCACCAACCGCGCCAGCACGACGAGCATGGGCGCGACGATGCCGATCTGGGCGTAGGTGGGCGTGACGACAAAGACGAGCGAGGACAGGCCCATCAGCCACAACGTGAGCGCCACGGCGGGCTTGCGGCCTGCGCGATCGGCGTACATGCCGATCAGCAGACCGCCGAGCGGACGCATCAGGAAGCCCACGCCGAAGGTGGCGAACGACATCAGCAACTGACCGGTCGCATTGCCGACCGGAAAGTACAGCCGGCCGATCAGCGTGGCAAAGAAGCTGTAGACCACGAAGTCATAGAACTCCAGGCCGTTGCCGATGGTGATGGCGGCAATGGCCCGCGTGCGTGACAGCGGTTGCGCGTGGACGGTCGCCTGCGCGCCGGCGCGGCCGGCGTACGACGGCGCAGAGGTGTGGTTCGACATGGGTTGTCTCCGGAACTTGTCTTCTTATTTGCGGGGGCGGGCCGGGCTTACGCCCCGCTGGCCTCTTCCGCCAGAACGGCTGCTGCGTTGGGCTTCACGCGCAGATACCATGCGACCGACATGAGCAGCACCCAGCCTGCGCCAACGTACAGCGCCACGCGCGTGTCTTCCATGGTGCCCAGCACGCCAATCACGAACAGCATGAACACGATCGCAAGGGCCGGCCCCACGGGCCACAGCGGCACCTTGAACTTGAGTGCACGCACTTCTTCGGCCGACAGGCGACGGCGCATCGCCACCTGCGACAGCAGGATCATCAGCCAGACCCACACGGTGGCGAACGTGGCGATCGACGCGATGATCACGAAGACATTCTCTGGGATCAGGTAGTTCAGCACCACGCCGCACAGCAGCGCGCCCGCCATGAACAGCACCGTCACCCAGGGCACACCGTGCCGCGACGTGGCGGCAAAGATGCGCGGCGCCTGGCCCTGCTCGGCCATGCCGTACATCATCCGGCCCGCGCCGAAGATGTTGCTGTTGATGGCCGAGATGGCGGCCGAGATGACGATGAGGTTGAGGATGGCCGCCGCCGACTGGATGCCCAGTCCGGAGAAGATCTGCACGAACGGGCTGCCCTGGCCGTCGATGCCCGTCCACGGGAAGATCGCCATCAGCACACACATGGTCAGCACGTAGAACAACAGGATGCGCGCCGGCACGGCGTTGATGGCCTTGGGGATGACCTTGTCGGGGTTCTGCGCCTCGCCGCCGGTGATGCCGATGATCTCGACGCCGCCATACGCGAACATCACCACGGCAAACGACGCCACGAGGCCGCCCACGCCGTGCGGCAGGAAACCGCCGTGCGACCAGAGATTGCTCAGGCCCGATGCGTGCTCGCCGTTCATCTTCACGCCGAGGAACAGGATGACGGTGCCGCCGACGATCATGGCGCCGATCGCCACGATCTTGATCAGCGCGAGCCAGAATTCCATCTCGCCGAACACCTTGACGTTGCAGAGGTTGAGGCCGCAGATGAGCATGACGATGCCGAGCACCCAGATCCATTGCGGGACCTCGGGAAACCAGAAGCCCATGTAGATGCCGAAGGCGGTCACGTCGGCCAGGCAGACGATCACCATTTCGAGGATGTACGTCCAGCCGGTGAGAAAGCCGGCGAGCGGGCCGAGGTTGTCGCGCGCATAACGCCCGAACGAGCCGGAAACCGGCTGGCGCACCGCCATCTCGCCGAGCGCGCGCATGACCATGTAGACGGCCGCGCCGCCGATGATGTACGCGAGGATCACGGCCGGCCCGGCCAGCTGGATGGCCGAAGCAGAGCCGTAGAAAAGGCCCGTGCCGATGGCCGAACCGAGCGCGAGAAAGCGGATATGCCGCGCGCGCAGGTTGCGTTGAAGGTGTTCCAAACTGTCTCCTCTTTATGTCGGCGAGGCTGTCCGTGCAGATCGGGGCTTGACGCATGCGCTAAGCGGACCGGAATTCACATACAGACAACATCGCTTTGATCGATATGTTGTTGTATATACATCATGAGCGGCATTGGGGTATTCCCGAGGGCTGCGCGCCCGGCTCGATGGCGAGCGGGTCAAGAAAAAGGCGGACATGCGTCCGCCTTGGATTTCGCTGGCCGTGCGGCACGAGCGCTACACCCAACCCATGCCGCCGACCAATGCCCCCAACCCAACCAGCACCAGCGGGTGGACACGGGTGAAGGAGCACGCCACGACCGTCGCCACGGTCAGCGCGATGGTGCTGAAGCTGCTGTCTGCGGCGCGTGCGAGCACCCAGCCGGTGGAGAACAGCAGGCCGATCGTCAGCGGTGCGAGGCCGCGGCGGACCAGTGCAATCCAGCGCGCGTCGGGCTTGCGGTCCATGACGCGCGCGATGACGGCAGCAATCACGCACGATGGCCCGCAGATGCCGACCAGCGAGGCAATCGCCCCACCCAGACCCGCCGCCTGCCAGCCGAACAACTCCACGAACAGCACGTTGGGGCCCGGCGCCGCCTGCGAGATGGCATACATGGCGCTCAGCTGCTCGCTTGTCATGTAATGCCGAGTGTCGACCAGGAAACGGTGCATGTCGGGCAGCGTCGAGCTGGCCCCGCCAATGGCGAGAAACGACAGCACGAGAAAGTGCCAGAACAGGTCGAAGACGGTGGTGAGATAACTCATCGCATTGCCCACCATTCGAGCACGAGTGCGAGCGGAATCAGCACCAGCATGACCGGCAGCAACGGCCACTGCAGGACGCCAATCGTCAGGAAAACCGCCAGGCCGATGCCGAGCGCACGCCAGGTGCGCGACTGCCCCTGCGCCAGCTTCACGGCCGTTGAGAGCACCAGCCCCGCTGCCACCGCCGCCATGCCCTTGAGCAGGTTCTGCACCACCGACAGCGCGCTGAAGTGGTCGTACAGCATGACGATCAGCAACAGCACTACGGCGGGCGTGAGCACCAGACCGGCCATGGCGGCCGCGGCGCCGCGCACCCCGTGAAAGCGGTAGCCGAGCATCACCGAAAGGTTGACCACATTCGGGCCAGGCAACACCTGGCCCAGGCTCAGGAGTTCAGCGAACTCGGTGTTGGAGAGCCAGCGGTTGCGATCGACAATGCCGGCGCGCGCAAGGGCAGCACGCCGCCGAAGCCCGACAGGCCCATCCGCGCAAACTCGGTGAAGAGTTTGCTGCAGGACGGGATGTTTGCTGCGATGTTGGCTTCAGGCGCGGCGGTCGGATCGCTCATGGGTTCAGGCGGCGTCCGGCGCGGGCTTGGGCAACGAGAGCTTCGGATCGCGGAGCTTGGGCTCCAGCGTCTTGCCCTTGCGTGCGCGCTTGCCGGCGTACGGCTCCTGGGCGCGCGTCGTCAGGGTCTGCTCGACTGCCTTGCCGCCGCGCGGACCGGTGCCCGAGAGCACAAAGCCCGCTGCGCCAAAGGCCACCGCCTGGAGCAGCGTTTCGTTTTCTCCAGCTCCATCAGGATCACGCCACGGCCACCGCTGGCGAGCGTCTTCAACTCGCTGATCTGGAACAGCAGCATGCGGCCGCCTTCGGACAGGCACGCCACGCCGTAAGCGTCCGCCGGCACCGGCGCCGGTTTGTTCGGTTGATCGCCCTCGTCCAGCGTCAGGAACGCCTTGCCGGCCTTCTGGCGGCCGACCATGTCGCCCACCTTGGCGAGGAAGCCGTTGCCGCCGCGCGTGGAGATCACCAGGTTCTGTTCGGCATGGCCCGCGAAGGTGTGGGCGATGTGCGTGCCCGGTGCGAGTTCGATCAGCGTCGTCAGCGGCACGCCGTCGCCACGGCCGCCAGGCAGGTTCGCCACGGCCACGGAATAGACGCGACCCGTCCCCTTGTCGTCGCGCGTGCCGAAGATCAGCAGCGCATCGGTGGTGCGGCATTCAAACGTGTCGTACAGCGTGTCGCCCGCCTTGAAGGCGAACTGCGTGGCATCGTGGCCATGGCCCTGGCGCGTGCGCACCCAGCCCTTCTGCGAGACGATCACCGTGACGGGTTCGTCGACGACCTTCACTTCGGCAGCGGCACGGCGCTCTTCCTGGATGAAGGTGCGGCGGTCGTCGCCGTATTGCTTCGCGTCGGTTTCGATCTCCTTGATGATGCGACGGCGCATCATGGTCTCGGACTTCAGCAGCACGTCCAGCTCGCCCTGTTCTTCGCGCAGGTTCTTCAGCTCCTGCTCGATCTTGATGGCTTCCAGGCGAGCCAACTGGCGCAGGCGGATTTCCAGGATGTCTTCGGCCTGACGATCGCTCAGGTTGAAGACCTGGATCAGCGCGGCCTTGGGCTCCTCGCTCTCGCGGATGATGCGGATCACGTCCTCAATGCGCAGCAGCACCAACTGACGGCCTTCGAGGATATGGATGCGGTCTTCGACCTTGCCCAGACGATGGCGCGTGCGGCGCGTGACCGTGGCGAAGCGGTAGGCGATCCATTCGCGCAGGATCTCAGCCAGGCCCTTCTGGCGCGGCCGGCCATCCGTGCCGATCATCACCAGGTTGATGGCCGCGCCCGATTCCAGCGATGTGTGTGCCAGCAGCGCGTTGGCAAATTCCTGCTGGTCGATGTTCTTGCTCTTAGGCTCGAACACGAGGCGCACCGGGGCGTCCTTGCCGGACTCGTCGCGTACGGCATCGAGCAGGCCCAGCATGGTCTGCTTCATGGTGAGCTGATCCGGCGACAGCGACTTCTTGCCCGTGCGCACCTTCGGGTTCGTCAGCTCTTCAATCTCTTCCAGCACCTTCTGCGACGAGGTGTTGGGCGGCAACTCGTTCACCACCAGTTGCCACTGGCCGCGCGCGAGTTCTTCGATCTTCCAGCGCGCACGCACCTTCAGGCTGCCGCGACCGCTTTCGTACACCTGCGCAATGTCAGCCGCAGACGAGATGATCTGGCCGCCGCCCGGGAAGTCCGGACCCGGCATGTACTGCATCAGGTCGGTGCTGGTGAGCTTGTCGTCGCGGATGAGCGCCACGGTGGCGTTCGCCACTTCGCGCAGGTTGTGCGACGGGATTTCCGTGGCCATCCCCACCGCGATGCCCGATGCGCCGTTGAGCAGCACGAACGGCAGGCGCGCCGGCAGGAGCTTCGGCTCTTCCATCGAGCCGTCGTAGTTCGGGATGAAGTCCACCGTGCCCTGGTCCAGCTCTTCGAGCAGCAGGCGCGAGATGGGCGTGAGGCGCGCTTCGGTGTAGCGCATCGCCGCCGCACCGTCGCCGTCGCGCGAGCCGAAGTTGCCCTGGCCGTCGATCAGCGGATAACGCAACGAGAAATCCTGCGCCAGGCGCACCAGCGCGTCGTAGGCGGATTGATCGCCGTGCGGGTGATATTTACCGAGCACGTCACCGACCACGCGTGCGGATTTGACGGGCTTCGCGTCGGCGCGCAGGCCCATCTCGTGCATCGCAAACAGGATGCGGCGCTGCACCGGCTTCTGGCCGTCGGCCACCTCGGGCAGTGCGCGGCCCTTGACCACGCTGATGGCGTAGTCGAGGTAAGCGCGCTCGGCATAGGCGCCAAGGGTGAGCGCTTCGGCCGGCTCGCTGGGGTCGAAGAGGATGTCTTGTTGTTCCATGGAGGCTCAAGCGAAAGCGGCGCGCTTCAACGTGGCGGCGCCGCCAGGATCAATGTTGGGGGAGGTTCGTGGCCACGCCAGTGGCCGGGTCCAATACGAGTTCGATGCGTGCGGGCCGGCCCGTGCGGCCCGGCTTGCGCGTGGCGATGACGCCGTTGCCGCTCACGTTCATCAAGCCGGGCACGGCGGCGACCGGGTTGTAGTAGCGATAGAACTGCAGCACCGTCTTCACGTAGTTCTGTGTCTCGGCGTAGGGCGGAATGTCATTGCCGTGCTTCTGCACCGCGCCCTCGCCCGCGTTGTAGGCGGCCAGCACGAGTTCGAGGTTGCCCGAGAACATGCGCAGCAGATCGCTCAGGTAGCGCACGCCGGTGGTGATGTTGGTCTTGGGGTCGGCCAGCTTCTGCGCGGCGGTGCGGCGGGCGTCGCCTGTCACGCCGTAGCGCGCGCCGGTGTCCGGAATCACCTGCATCAGCCCGATCGCGCCCTTGGGCGACACGGCCTGCGGGTTGAAACCGGATTCGGCGGCAATCACCGCCTTCACCAGCGCGGGGTCGATACCGTGCTTGCTCGCGGCCTGGCGGATCAGCGGTTCCACCGTCGGCACGTTCGGATGCTGCAGCACCGCGCGCACCAGGCGCTGACGCATGCCGGCGGCGTTGTCGAGCGCATCGCGCTTGCTGGCGTTGAGATAGGCGTCGGCATCGGGCAGCTCGGTCGCCGGCAGGGCGATGGCGCTGTCGTCCTTCGCCTTGTCGTCGCCCTTGCCCGCCACTGCGGCGCCTTTCATGAACAGCACGTAGCGATCGTCCAGCCGTTCGGCAGCGAAATGCGCGAGACCGTTTTCATCGATGTAGCCGTAGACGTCCGCGCGCGCCGGCTGGCTGGCCAACAGGGCCAGCGCCGTCAATGCGAATGCGAAACGTACGGAAAGCTTCATCGTTGTCGGTTTGCGGTCAGATATCGGCTTCGACTTCGTTGCCGCGCGCTTCCAGCCACGTGCGGCGCGCACCGGCTTCGCCCTTGCCCATCAGCATGTTCATCATGTTGATGGTCTGGTCTTGGCCGAGTTCGCCCAGCGCCACGGGCAGCAGGCGGCGCGTGTCGGGGTTCATGGTGGTTTCCCAGAGCTGCTCGGCGCTCATTTCGCCCAGGCCCTTGAAGCGGGAGATCTGCCAAGCGCCTTCCTTCACGCCGTCCTTGCGCAGCTTGTCTTCAATGGCTTCCAGCTCGCCGTCGTCCAGCGCGTAGAGCTTCTGCGCGGGTTTCTTGCCGCGCGCCGGCGCATCGACACGATACAGCGGCGGACGGGCCACGCATACGTGCCCCCGATCGATCAATTGCGGGAAGTGCTTGAAGAACAACGTGAGCAGCAGCACCTGGATGTGCGCGCCGTCCACGTCGGCATCGGACAGGATGCAGATCTTGCCGTAGCGCAGGCCCGACAGGTCGATCGCATCGTTCGGACCGTGCGGGTCCACGCCGATGGCGACTGCAATGTCGTGCACTTCGTTGTTGGCGAACAAGCGGTCACGCTCGGTCTCCCAGGTGTTCAGCACCTTGCCGCGCAACGGCAGGATGGCCTGGAATTCCTTGTCGCGGCCCATCTTGGCCGAGCCGCCGGCCGAGTCGCCTTCCACCAGGAAGAGTTCGTTGCGGGTGACGTCGTCGGATTCGCAGTCGGTCAGCTTGCCGGGCAGCACGGCAACGCCGGAGCCCTTTTTCTTCTCGACCTTCTGCGCGGCACGTGTGCGCGCCTGCGCCTGCTTGATGACGAGTTCGGCCAGCTTCTTGCCGTGATCGACGTGCTGGTTCAGCCACAGCTCCAGCGCCGGGCGGCTGAAGGTGGATACCAGCCGCACCGCGTCACGGCTGTTCAGGCGTTCCTTGATCTGCCCCTGGAATTGCGGGTCGAGCACCTTGGCCGACAGCACGAACGAAGCGCGCGCAAACACATCTTCTGGCATCAGCTTGACGCCCTTGGGCAGCAGCGCGTGCATCTCGACAAAGCTCTTCACGGCCTGGAACAGGCCTTCGCGCAAGCCGGATTCGTGCGTGCCGCCAGCGGGCGTCGGGATCAGGTTGACGTACGACTCGCGCACCGGCGAGCCCTCTTCCGTCCAGGCCACCACCCACGACGCGCCTTCGCCATAGGCAAAGCCTTCTTCGCCAGGCTTGTCGGGGTCGGCAAAGTGCTCCCCTTCGAACAGTGGGATCACCGGCTCGGCGCCGCTGCCCTGCGCAAGCGATTCGACCAGATAGCCGCGCAGGCCCTGGTCGTATTGCCATTCGAGCGTCTCGCCGGTTTTTTCCAGCGTGAGGGTGACCTTCACGCCCGGCAGCAGCACGGCCTTGCTGCGCAGCAGGCGCTGCAGTTCGGCCTGCGGGATGTTGTCGGAATCGAAATACTTGGCGTCGGGCCATGCGCGCACGCGTGTGCCGCTCTTCTTTTCGCCGCGTTCGGCCTTGCGGGTGGCAAGAGGCTCGATCACGTCGCCGCCGGAGAACGCGAGCGTCGACACATTGCCGTCACGCCAGACCGTCACTTCCAGCCGCGTCGACAGCGCGTTCGTGACCGACACGCCCACGCCGTGCAGGCCGCCGGAGAACGCATATGCGCCGCCGCGGCCCTTGTCGAACTTGCCACCGGCATGCAGGCGCGTGTAGACGATCTCGACCACCGGCACGCCCTCTTCGGGGTGGATGCCGACAGGAATGCCGCGCGCATCGTCTTCGACACTTACGCTGCCGTCCTTGTGCAGCGTCACGGCGATGAGCTTGCCGTAGCCGCCCAACGCCTCGTCAGCGGAGTTGTCGATGACTTCCTGCACGATGTGCAGGGGATTGTCGGTGCGCGTGTACATGCCCGGCCGTTGCTTGACCGGTTCCAGGCCCTTGAGGACCTTGATCGACGATTCGCTGTATTGGGAGGTTTTGCTCATGGAAGGCGGAAAAACTGACCAGGCTTGGGTCTGTCGCCAAGCACCGGGAATGCAGCGCGCATTGTAAAGGCTGTCCTCAACAATGCGGAGGGATCGTCAGCGTCGGGATGCGCGCGAAAACTCACATTCGCCCGACATCCCGCCGACATATTGCGTCGTTACTGCAGCGTCACACCGTGCCGGCGCGCTTGGCTTCGAGGGCTTCCCAGCGCTCCAGCGCCTCCAGCAGCTCCAGTTCGATAGCTTCGTGGCGCTCGGCCAGCTTTTGCGCGCGCTCCGGGTCTCGGCCGTAGATCGTGCCGTCCTCCAGCTCGCCGCCGACCTGCTTCTGTTCCGCCTCCAGCGCCTCGATGGTGGCGGGCAGCGCGTCCAGTTCGCGCTGCTCCTTGTAGCTGAGCTTGACAGTGGCGCGCTCGCGCGGCTTGGCGGCTTCGGGCTTCTTCTCCTCGGCGACGGGCTTGGCGGCTTGCGCCATCTGCGCCGCGCGTGCCGATTGCGTCTGCCAGTCCGAGAACCCGCCCACGTATTCGCGCCAACGGCCCTCGCCCTCGGCCGCAATCACCGAAGTCACGACGTTGTCGACGAACGCGCGATCGTGCGAAACGAGGAAAACGGTACCGCTGTATTCCTGCAGCAGTTCTTCCAGCAGCTCCAGCGTGTCGATGTCCAGATCGTTGGTCGGCTCGTCGAGCACCAGCACGTTGGCCGGCCGGGCAAACAGCCGCGCCAGCAGCAGCCGGTTGCGCTCACCGCCCGAGAGCGACGCCACCGGCGAGCGCGCGCGCTCGGGCGGGAAGAGGAAATCGCCCAGATAGCTCATCACGTGCTTGCGCTGGCCGTTGACTTCAATCCAGTCGCTGCCCGGGCTGATGGTGTCGGCAAGCGAGCGGTTCAGGTCCAATTGCGCGCGCATCTGGTCGAAGTACGCGACCTGCAGGTTGGTGCCGTTGCGCACCGTGCCCGAATCCGGCGCCAGTTCGCCCAGGATCAACTTCAGCAACGTGGTCTTGCCGACGCCGTTGGCGCCGAGAATGCCGACCTTGTCGCCGCGCATGATGGTGGCGGTGAAGTTGTCGACGACGGTCTTGTCGCCATAGCGCTTGGTCACGTCGATCAGCTCGGCGACGATCTTGCCGGAGCGGTCGCCCTGCGAAACCTCCAGC
Source organism: Ralstonia sp. 1B3 (assembly GCF_036631435.1). Taxonomy (NCBI): domain Bacteria; kingdom Pseudomonadati; phylum Pseudomonadota; class Betaproteobacteria; order Burkholderiales; family Burkholderiaceae; genus Ralstonia; species Ralstonia sp. 1B3. The sequence goes on from NZ_JAPNUG010000020.1 coordinate 72,646, forward strand.
TTCACGTTGCCCTGCACTTCGCGGCGCGCCTGGCGCTCCACACGCATCTGTTCCAGCCGCGCAACGCGGCCGACGCTGCGTGTGCGGCGCGCTTCCACACCCTTGCGGATCCACACTTCTTCCTGCGCGAGCAGTTTGTCGAAGCGGGCGTTTTCCAGCGCTTCGGCTTCCAGCTCCTGCGCCTTGCGCGTCTGATACGCCGTGAAGTTGCCGGGGTACGAGCGCAGCTTGCCGCGATCGAGCTCGATGATGCGCGTGGCCACACGGTCGAGAAACGCCCGGTCGTGCGTGATGAACAACACGCTGCCGCGGAAAGCCAGCAGCAAGTCTTCGAGCCAGCGGATGGAGTCGTAGTCGAGGTGGTTGGTCGGTTCGTCCAGCAGCAGGATGTCGGGCGCGCCCACCAGCGCCTGGGCGAGCGCCACACGCTTGGTCAGGCCGCCCGAAAGCGAACCGATGCGCGCGCCGGGCTGCAGGCCCAACTGGGCGATCGTCGTTTCGACGCGCGTGCGCAGTTGCCACGCGTCTGCCGCTTCCAACTGGGATTGCAGCGCCTGCAGCCTGTGCAGCGCATCCTCATCGTGGGAATCGCCCATCGACGTGATCAGCGCCTCGTATTCAGCCAGCAGGCCGGCGGCATGCGGCACGCCCATCGCCACGGCTTCGGCCACGGTCTGTCCCGGGTCGAATTCGGGCTCCTGCGGCACATAGGCTGAGGTCACGCCGCTCTGGCGGGCGATCAGGCCGTCATCCGGCGACGTCGTCCCCGCCACGATCTTGAGCAGCGACGACTTGCCGGTGCCGTTGCGGCCGATCAGGCCAACGCGCTCGCCGGCCTCCAGCGAGAAATCGGTGTGGTCGAGCAGCGCCACGTGGCCGAACGCCAGTTGCGCATCGGTAATGGAAAACAGGGCCATGCTGGAGTGAAAAAGGTGCAGGCCGCGTACGGGCCGGAAGGCGCGTATTGTAGTCGCCCCGGGCGTCTTCCATCGGCGGCATTGCGCTTGCAGATGCCGGTGCTATAACGCTTGTGCCGCCGGACTCGCTTTTTCCGGCCGCGCCATCCATACCGTTACGAAAGGGAACGACGATGCGCGGACTCTTCGGGGTGTTGATCATCTTGATCGTGGCAGGCATTCCGGTGCGGCAGATCTTGCTGCGGACCGGATTCTCACCGTGGTGGGCCCTGCTTGTGCTGGTGCCGGTGGTGAACTTGGTAGCGCTGTGGATTTTCGCGTTCTCGAACTGGCCACGGCAGGCGCCTCAGCCGGGCAATGTGCTGCCGAATCAGAACTGAGCGAGCTCGAACGCGAAAGCGGCAAAGAAAACGGCCCGCTTTCGGCGGGCCGGAAGAGTCTCTCCTCGATGCCTTGCGAACAAGACATGGCCGGAGCATAGCGCCCCTGGTCCGTCTCGGGCAGTCGGGACAAACCCGGTAGGGAAAAACGCCTAACGCTAGGCCCGGTGCGGCTTCGCACCGCAGCAACGCATGCCGCGTCAAGCGTGCACCTCAGGGGGTGTCCCTTGCACCGGCCGCACAGCTGGGACAGTGCGTGGCGCACACCGCGTGTGCGCCACGCACCACTGCAACGCACCCGCCACAGGCCGACTTTTAGAGGGCGAAATCCACTCTTGCAGCCTGCTTACAACACCCGAAAAGCGCAGGCCTGCAGGCTGCGACGCCGCGCCGTATCATGCGGCAGGCCCTCCGGTCACGAGCCGGGCATAACGATAACGTGGGCCGCCGATTCTTTCCGGGGGATACAACCATGCCGTTCTTCAAGCGCGCGCTGCCGGCTGCAGCGCTGCTCTTCGCTTCGCTGTCCAGTCTCGTACCAGGCACTGCCCTGGCATCCTCCACGCCGGTGCTCGACCGCATCCGCGATACCGGCACGGTCCGCGTCGCCTATCGCGAAAGCTCCGTGCCCTTCTCGTTCTACGACGCCGATAAAAAGCCCGTCGGCTACGCCGTCGACCTGTGCCTGCGCGTGGTCGACAAGCTGCGCACCGACCTCAAGCGGCCCGACCTGAAAGTGCAATACGTGATGGTCACGCCCTCCACGCGGATGCCGGCCATCATGGAAGGCAAAGCCGACCTCGAATGCGGCTCGACCACAAACAACCGCGAACGCCGCGAGAAGGTGGCGTTCACGATCCCGCACTACATCGCGGGCATCCGCATGATCGTCAAGAGTTCGTCGGGCATTCGCCGGTGGGATGATCTGCGCGACAAGACCGTCGTCACCACCAAGGGCACCACGAGCGTGGCGGAACTGCGCAAGATGAACGACGTGCGCGTGCTCAACATGAAGTTTCTCGAAGCCAAGGACCACGCTGAATCCTTCGCGATGGTCGAAGCGGGCAAGGCCGACGCCTTTGCAATGGACGACGTGCTGCTCTATGGCTTCCGCGCCAACACCAAGACCCCGAGCGATTACGCCGTCGTCGGCGACATGCTGACGGTCGAGCCTTACGCGATCATGCTGAGCAAGGACGACGCCGAGTTCAAGCGGCTGGTCGATCGCGCGATGACGAACATCATCCTCGACTACGACGCCGAGAAGCTCTACAAGAAGTGGTTCCAGCAACCGATTCCGCCGCACAGTGCCAAGCTGGATATCCCGATGAGCTTTTTGCTGCGCGACTCGTTCAAGTATCCGAGCGACAAAGTCGCTGATTAAAGAGAACTGCGCGGAGCATCAGCGCCGCCGTCATGCATGGCGGCGTTTTTGTTTGTGCGGTCAGCGCTGGGCCGGCAGCATCGGCCTATTCAGGATGCGCGACAGGACAGCTTCGGGCGAATGGGTCCGATCGGCAACGGCCGCTGGGTCGAGATAAAACGTCTGCTCCATCATCGCGCGACCGCGCATCGCCGCATGCAGCGCCTGATCGCTGAAGACTACCCACGTCGCACCCGGCGCGAATTCGAACGTCTGCTGCGGCGCCGTGCGTTGATAGACCAGATCCGCTTTCGCGAGGTCATGCAGCTGCAGCATGCGGTGATCGTATTCGGAGCGCAGGCGCTTGGTGATATGCAGCTTGTGCATCAGCCACGATTGTCCCGGCAGCAGCCCTCGCGTTTTCGGCACAAACCGCTCGGCGAAGTCGGCAAACGGTTCGCCGATGCGCCAGACGCGCGGGGCATCCGGATCGACGTTGTGGAACACACGCAAGAGCCGCTGGCCATGCAGCGGGTTCGACGGAAATGCATCGACGTGCAGGCGCGTATCGTCCTTACGCCAGCTGACCGGGCGCCCCGCAATCTCGGCCGGCCGCAACGATGTCCCGGCTCGCTTCAAGTGCGGGCCATAGTCGGGAAACAACGCCAGCACCAGGCGCTCCGCTGCACCGGCGTAACGCTCGATCAGGGTAGCGAGATCGCGTAGGTCTGCAGGCTGCCCGACGGCGCCACGCACGCGCGTCTCGGTGGCCCGCAGGTTGATGTTCTTCGTCTTGCCGTCGGACCACCGTGCGTCGAGAAAACGCTGCTCTCGGACATCAAGTGGAAAGTCGAGCCCGGGAAAATGCAGCACATTGCCGCGTTCCAGCGCGGAACGCATGGCAGCGGCTTCATCAGACGTGACGGCAGGCGTCCAGTCGCGTACCGGACACGGCACAACCATGTCGATGGCGCGCGGCTCACCCAGGGATCGCTTTCCGGAGTAATGGTCGTGCGCCGACGGCGTGGCAGGCGCAAACCCTTGCATACTTCCCATGAACTTATCAATCGCTTACGTAAATATTTGCGAATGATAGTGCGCTGATCACGTCAGTGCATCGTCAGGAAACACAACACATCATGTCTTACGAGATGTGCACGAAGCCGCTCGCCAGCGCAGGAAGCGGAGTCAGAGAAAGTGTTTGACGACCTGCTCTTCCAGGCCGACAAAGCGCACGAGCTGGCGCGAGCCGTCAGGAAACTGCTTGATGACGTGGCCGTCGGGCGTATCGGTGTGACGGAAATAGATCGGTCGATCGATCGTGCCAGACCGATGCTTGGGAAGCAGGCTTTCCAGCGACGGCTCCACCGTCCACGGATCGTCCCGTTCTTCGGATGTCAGCATGTTGGTCGCCTAGGGGTTCTGAAAAGGGGTGATGAAGCATAACTTCCGTGAACAATCGTGCAAAGTTCGTAATACTTAAATCTGATTCTTTGACCGATCGTTCGTTCGCTTTAGCGTTTGCTTCGTCACAACTGCGTCTGAACTGTAGGCGGCTCCCCACAGAACCGGCGCCGTCATCACCGTTTCATGTGAGGCCTGTAACTGCTGGCCGAGGAGCGCCTTCCAGCCCCGTGCTTCACTGGTCTTGGCTCTGCAAATTGCGTAGAATCGCGGCTCGCTCGGGCGGCCGTTCACGTCACCCGGGGTCGGTCTCTCGCCGTAGCACAATGGATAGTGCACGCGCCTCCTAAGCGTGAGATACAGGTTCGATTCCTGTCGGCGGGACCAGCAGACGCGACAAAGCCAGGCAAGCAGCCTGGCTTTTCTTTTTCTTGCTCGCACAAAACGATGAGGCCCGCCACACGCGGGCGGGCCTATGGCTGCGGATGGCCCCGGGCCATCTAGGTCAGCACCGGCAGCGCTTCGAGCACGAGCAGGCCGATCAACACCCCGATGATCGTCAGCAGCACGCGAATCCCTACTCGCGCGCCTCGAATCACCAGTGGCGCAGACGCCAGTCCAATCACGCCCGCAACGCAAACGGCGAGCAACAGATATAGGTTGGAGAAGGCCATCGGGAATTCCATCATCCGCCCCTTTCCGGCCGAGCGTGGCCGGTCTCTGGAGTATAGGCTGCACGTTCGATCCGGCAAGCGGCGGCGCCGACACACGCGGCGCCAGCGGAATTTTGCGCACTGCAAAAATTCGTGCTATAGTCCGTGGCTTGGCTGCTTACTGCCGTATTTTTCGGTCCGCGGTTGGCCGATGTGCTGGTTCCCACCGGCGCGCATCGTCCGAATCCCCGCCCGTTGCATGCATGCGCAGCCGATTGCCATTGTGCTTGGCATCGTCTCCGATCTCCCGCGTGGATTCACATCACGCCGAAGGGACCGCCGCCCCACCTCGCTGACCTGTTCAGCTTGAGGCCGGCCCACTCCCCCGCCTTGTCCGTTCTGCAGCCCGTCTGTCGAACCGGCCTTATCCGATTGGCGCCGACGCCCGTGATTAACCGGTCGCCGTATCCCATTTCCGTCGTCTGCATCCGTTGATGTAGCGGCGCGGCAGCCTTACTACCTATTCGACATGACGCAGCCTCAAGACGGCAGCGGCGCCATTGCGCACGCTGAAACCATCAACACCAATACCGAAAACCTCATCGCCGAAGCCGCGACCCGTGCCAGCGCCTTTGCTGCGCTGGGCCTGGACGACCGCATCGTCCGCGCGCTGGGCGAAGTGAACTACACCACACCGACGCCGGTGCAGGCGCAAGCCATTCCGGCGTGCCTGTCGGGCCGCGACCTGCTGGTCACGAGCCAGACCGGTTCGGGCAAGACCGCCGCGTTCATCCTGCCGGCCATCCAGCGCATCAGCGAGCAGCCTGAGCCGCAGCGTCCGCGCATGGACGGCCCGCCGCAACGCATGAAGGGTCGCCGCCCTCGCCCGGCGCCGGCCAAGCCGTCGCTGCTGGTGCTCACGCCCACGCGTGAACTGGCCCTGCAAGTGACCACCGCCACCGCACAATACGGCCGCCATCTGCGCCGCATCGTCTGCGCGAGCATCCTGGGCGGCATGCCGTACCCGAAGCAGCTCGATATGCTGGCACGCATGCCGGACATCATCATCGCTACGCCGGGCCGCCTGCTCGACCACATCGACTCGGGCCGCATCGACCTGTCGGCTCTGGACATGCTCGTCTTTGACGAAGCCGACCGCATGCTGGACATGGGCTTCTCGGATGACATCGAAGCCATCGTCGGCGCCACGCCGACCACGCGTCAGATGCTGATGTTCTCGGCAACGATGGACCGCCGCATCGAGCAACTGGCCGAGCGCATGATGCGCGAGCCGCAGCGTATCGAAATCGCCGCCGCGAAGATCGACCAAAGCAACATCGAAGAGCGCCTGCACTTCACCGACGACATGTCGCACAAGCAGCAATTGCTGGATCACCTGCTGCGCGATGCGTCGCTCAAGCAAGCCATCGTCTTCACGGCGACGAAGCGTGATGCCGATTCGCTGGCCGAACGCCTGACCGAGCACGGCTTCTCCGCCGGCGCCTTGCACGGTGACATGCACCAGGGCGCGCGTAACCGCACGCTGACGGCACTGCGCCGCGGCCAGTTGCGCGTGCTGGTGGCCACCGACGTGGCCGCCCGCGGCATCGACGTGCCGGACATCACGCACGTGGTCAACTTCGACCTGCCCAAGCAAGCCGAAGACTACGTGCACCGCATCGGCCGTACGGGCCGTGCCGGCCGCAGCGGTATCGCCATCAACCTGGTGAACCACAACGACACGTTCCAATGGCGCCGCATCGAGCGCTTCGTTGATCGCCGCATCGACGCCTCCGTGGTGGAAGGCCTGGAGCCGAAGCGCTCGCCCAAGCCGCGTACCGGCGGCCCGCGTGCCGGTGGCGACCGTGGCGGCTACCGTGGAAACGGTGGCAATGGCGGCGGTTATCGCGGCCAGCGCGAAGGCTACGGCGCACGCCAGGGTGGCAATGGCGGCAACAGCGAAGGCCGCTTCCAGCGCAGCTTCGGCGGCGACCGCGACGGCTTTGCTCCGCGCCGCGACGATCGCAACGGTAACGGCGGCGGCTACCAAGGTGGCCAACGTGAATGGAACCGCGACGACCGCGCTCCGCGTCAGTCGTACGGCCAAGGCCAGCAAAACCGTGGCGATTGGCAACAGCGCCCCGCCCGTACGCAAGACGGCAGCCGTGGCTACGGCAACACCACCGGCGGCAACGCTGGCGGTTATGGCAGTCGTGACGGCAACCGCGAAAGCTACGGCAACCGCGAAGGCGCCCCGCGTCGCTTCGGCGACAACAACGGCGGCAGCCGCTTCGGTGACGGTGGCAACGGCGCGCAGCGTCGCAGCTACGGCAACCGCGACGGCAACCGTGACAGCTACGGCAGCAAGGGCCGTTCGCGCGACTTCGATCGTTGATCGATGACGGGCTATCCCCTCCGGATGGCCTCAGCAGATAGCCAACAAAAAACCCCACGTCTAACAGCGTGGGGTTTTTGTTTGGGCATTCGACTTGCCTATCCTGTCCAACAAGCTTCCGTCAAAGCGCACAGCTTCGGAAGCCAACAAAGACGTCATCGCGCTCCGGCAGCAAGAAGCCCCGGAAACGCGGATGACGGGCGCGCTGCGGCGTATGAGCGGCAGCACCGCGCACCGTCTGCATCGTTTGGAAGTGCGGCGCCGACAGGCTCGCCACACGGCCGCGCGGCATGCCCGGCACGAAATCCGGATACGGCTCGAACGGCGATGACGTCCACTCCCACACCTGCCCCCAATGGAAACCGGCGCGCCCTTGCACCGCCGCCATCTCCCATTCGTCTTCCGTCGGTAAGCGACGGCCCGCCCAGCGGCACCACGCCTGCGCTTCGTACAGGCTCACATGGCGCACGGCTTCATCCCGGTTGATCGTGCGCGCCTGACCGTAGCGCAGTGCCTGCCAGGTGCGCGTGGCGGGATCCCGCTGCCAGCCTTGGGGCGCCGAACGCTCTTGCATCATCAGCCACTCCATGCCGGCGGGCGACCACCATTGCGGATGGTCGTAACCACGGTCTTCGATGAACTCCAGGTATTGGCCATTCGTGACGGGCTGCGCATCGATTTCGAACGCGGGCACATAAGTGCGATACGGCGGACATTCGTTGTCGAAGAAGAATCCGTCGGCGTCGGGCCAGCCCATCTGGAAGCGGCCACCGGGCAACGACAATGTCTGCGCAGCCGGCACGGCCACGGCGGCCAGCGGCGGTTGCCCGGCGGGTTGCAGGCCCAGCACCTGCAGCAGGCCGTGCAGATGCTCGGCGCGCAGGTCTTCGTGAAAAACCGCCCAGCGAAACGGCTCCAGCGCTGCATCGTCATCGGTGCCGAGCGTGGCGAGCTTACGTAGCACGCGGTCGAGCACGTCATGCGCGTACTGCTTGATCGCCGAGATGCCGGGCAGCGTCAGTTCCCAGCAGGCCTCCGGCGGCATGCGGTCCATGTCGAAGAACGTATCGGCACCATCGAGCGCGGCCGGCAGCGTGGCTTGCCAACGCGCCAGATCCCACTCGGTTCCGGCGCCGTCTTCAATGGTGTCGCTGCCGTTGCGACGCGGCTCGCGCAGGCACCAGAATTCAGCAAACCAGGCGAGCTGGCCCAGCGTCCACAGCGGCGGGGCGTGATGCTCCACGCGTTCAATCTGCCAGCCGCGCTGCGTGTCGCCAAACGCGGACAACAAGGCCAGCGTGCGATTGCGCGCATCGACCAGGCTGTGCGCGATGCCCTGGCGCGGCAGGCGCCGGCCGTCGGTCCAGTCGGGAAGCGATCCGATGAAGGTCGGATCAGGAAGCATGAAGAATTCAGCCATCGCGGCACACCTCGGGCGGGAATCGATCCATTATCGCACCGGCCCGCATGGTGTTCTGCCGCCGGGCCTAGCGGCCTACGCTCGCGTGGCAGACGGCAAAGTCGCCGCTGACATCGGTCCAGGCATGCAGGTCTTCGAAGCCGGCGTCGGCAAACATCGCTTGCAGGCTCGGCAGGTCGTATTTGACCGAGTTCTCGGTGTGCATGCGTTCACCCGCCGCGAAGGCGCGCGCGTGCTTGCCCCACCGCACCGTGACGTCGCGACGCGCTTCCAGATGCATCTCAACGCGGTGCGCCTCTGCGCGGTACAGCGCGACATGGCGCCAATCCCGCACGTCGAAATTCGCACCCAGGAGGCGATTCAGGTTGCGCAGCACGTTCAGGTTGAAGGCTGCCGTCACGCCGAGCGGATCGTCGTAAGCGGCTTCGAGCCGTTGCGCGTCTTTGATGAGGTCAATGCCGATCAGCACGCTGTCGCCGGGTGCCGAAGCTTCGTGCAGGCGCGACAGAAATGCCCCCGCCTCTTCCGGCGTGAAGTTGCCCAGGCTCGAACCGGGGTAAAACCACACGCGGCGCCCGTCGCCGACGGCATCGGGCAGCACCAGCGGCGCACACAGATCGGCGCCAATGCCGACCATCGGCAATTGCGGATGCTGACGCGCAAGCCCACGCAGCGTATCGCGGAGGAAATCTGCCGAGATATCGATCGCCACATACCGCGACGGTGCCAGCGTGCGGAACAGGCGCGCGGCCTTTTCGCAGTTGCCGGCGCCCAGGTCGATCAATGTGGCACCGCGGCCCACACGCAGCGCGATCTCGGCCGCATGCAAGCTGAAAATGGCCGCTTCGGTGCGCGTCGGGTAGTACTCGGGCAGATCGGTAATCGCTTCGAACAGACGCGAACCAAGGGCGTCGTAGAAGAACTTCGGGCTGATGCTGGCTGCCGGTGCGAGTAAGCCGGCTTCGGCCTCGGCACGCAGTGCGGCGTCGTCTTCCGTAAAGAGCTGGTAGAAGGTCAAGCCTGCGCCGACGGCGTCGACCGTGGGCTGCGGCTGGATCAGTCGAGCCAGCGCGCGGCGGGCATAGGCATCGGCGGACGGCTTGGTGGCCTGCATGGTGTCTCCCGTTGTGGGTGGAACGGCGCGGTGCTGCATGGTCATGAGGGCTGTCGACAGCGAGAAATGTGCCATGGCGCCTATGCCATCACCGCAGGCCCGTGGCGCGCGGATGAAATTGCAGCGTAGACGCCGCTTTGTGTCAGCGCCACCGTTCTTTCGCCGGAGGCGGCCACAACGCACCATCTCGCCGTTCGTAAAAATCACCCACGCCGCTGAAAAAACCGCGCATAGCGCGCCCGCATGCCATGTTGCGTTTTTGCAGCGCACAATCGGCCTGCTGCGATATAATGCGGACTTCCTCAAAGGGGAGTAGCTCGGGGTTCTTCAGCCCCAGGCACGATCGTCATGACGAAGCGCACGCTTCCGGTCGTGCCGGCACCGGCAGGTTCCCAACCTGTTCGTGTCGAGCAAGACCTTTGCAACCGGATTTCATGGTCTGCAAAGCGTCTCGCCCCAGCACTCCATGCAGTTCGGTCAACCGGTTTTCATTGTTGTTTGACCTGGAGCCACCATGGAATGGTTGTCTGACATTTTCACCATGCAGTTTGCTGCCGCGCTGGCATCGATCATCGTGATCGACCTCGTGCTTGCGGGCGATAACGCCATCCTCATCGCGCTGGCGGCGCGCAACCTGCCGCCCGAGCTGCAGAAGAAAGCCATCTTGTGGGGCGCTGCGGGCGCCATCGTTGTGCGTGCACTGATGACGCTGGCGGTGGTGTGGCTGCTGAAGATTCCTGGCCTGATGCTCGTCGGCGGTCTGGCGCTGGTGTGGATTGCATGGAAGCTTCTGGCTGACGACGGCCAGGGCGGCGACGAACACGGCGCGGGCAGCACCACGCTGATGGGCGCCATGAAGACCATCATCATCGCCGATGCGGTGATGGGCATCGACAACGTGCTTGCCATTGCCGGCGCATCGCACGGCAGTTTCCTTCTGGTGGTGCTGGGTCTGCTGATCAGCGTGCCCGTCGTGGTATGGGGTAGCGGCGTGGTACTGCGTCTGATCGAACGCTTCCCGATCATCATCTATGGCGGCGCGGCAGTGCTGGCTTATACGGCCGCGCACATGATCGTTGCCGAACCGGTCCTCAAGGCGTTCTTTGCTGCGCAGCCGCCGCTGAAGTGGGCCGTGTATGTGGTGGTGTTCCTGGTCGTGCTGGGCGGCGGTTGGCTGGTGCAACGTCGCCGCCAGCAACCCGCCTAAGCCAGGATCGGCTGACCGGCGAGGACTCGCGCCAGCTTGGCGCGATCGATGTTGCCGCCCGTCAGCGGGAGGCCGACGCGCTGGCCGGCAATCTGCCCGCGCTGCTGCCATGCCCCAGCCAGGGCCGCGGCGGCAGCGCCCTCGGCCACGTTGTGCGTGGTGGAGAAATACAGGCGAATGGCCTCCGCCACTTCATCGTCCGTCACCGCAATGACTTCTTCGACACCGGCGCGGACCACCTCAAGCGCGTTCGCATCGGGGTACGGCACGCCAGCCCGTCGGCCAGCAGCGTCGACACTGGCGCCGACACCGCCGTACCGCTTTTGAACGACTGCTCGTAGCATCGCGCATGTGCCGACACCACACCGACAATGCGTGTCGACAGCCCCAACGCATCGCGCGCCCGCACCGCGGCACAGATCCCGGAGCCCATGCCGATGGGCACATAGACCACATCCAGCGGCGTGGCCTCGAAGAACTCCAGCCAGTAGCTTGCTACGCCGACGACCAAGTCCGGGTGATACGAAGGGACAAAGTGCAAACCGCGTTCAGCGGCGAGTTGATCGGCCGCCTCGCGGCTGGCCTGGAAATCATCGCCCGCTTCGATCAGCTCTGCGCCGAGTGCGCGCATGGCGGCGTTCTTCTCCACGCTATTGCCATGCGGCACAACGATGGTGACAGCGACACTGTTGCGACGGGCCGCCCATGCAATCGACTGACCATGATTGCCACGCGTGGCGGCAATCACACCGCGCACCTGTGGCTCGCGTTGGCGCAGAGCATGCAGATAGGTCAGGCCGCCCCGAAGCTTGAACGCACCCACTTCGGTGTGGTTCTCATGCTTCACCCACACCGCTGCGCCCATGGCTTGGGAGAGCAACGGCCAGCAGTATCGCGCGGTCGGCGGAATCACCGCATGGACGATGCTGGCCGCTGCGCGCAGATGGCGCAGCTCATTGGCACAGTCCAGCGACGCGGAGGTAGCAATGGTCGACATGATCTTTCTCCGTCAGACAGTTGAAACGATGGCGCCATCCTGCCAGCCCCGCCGCCCCTTGCACCATCGACAATCCTGCACTTTCCCGGCCCAGCCGTTCTGGTCATCTGAACGGGCCAGTTTGCGAACACTACCGGTACAGTCGACGCCGGGCCGCTCACGTTACAATGCGGCTCACCCCGATTTCCGACGCCCCGCCTCTTCGCCCCGCGCTCGCATGAAGCCTTATCTCGACCTGATGCGCCATGTCTACGAACATGGCACCGACAAAGCCGACCGCACCGGCACCGGCACGCGCTCCGTGTTCGGCCACCAGATGCGCTTCAACCTGCAGGACGGCTTTCCGCTGGTGACCACCAAGAAGGTGCACATCAAGTCCATCGTCTATGAACTGCTGTGGTTCCTCCAGGGCTCGACCAACGTGCGCTGGCTGCAAGACAACGGCGTGACCATCTGGGACGAATGGGCTGACGCCGATGGCGAACTGGGCCCCGTCTACGGCTCCCAATGGCGCTCGTGGCCGACGCCCAACGGTGAACACATTGACCAGATCGCCGAGCTGATTGCGCAGATCAAGCGCAACCCCGATTCCCGCCGGCTGATCGTCTCTGCCTGGAACGTGGCCGACATCCCGCGCATGAAGCTGCCGCCCTGCCACGCGTTCTTCCAGTTCTACGTGGCCGACGGCAAGCTGTCATGCCAGCTCTACCAGCGCAGCGCCGATATCTTCCTCGGCGTGCCGTTCAACATTGCGAGCTACGCGCTGCTGGTGCACATGATTGCGCAGCAGACCGGCCTCGATGTGGGCGATTTCGTCTGGACCGGCGGCGACTGCCACCTCTACAACAACCACTTTGAACAGGTGGAGACGCAACTCGCGCGCGAACCGCTGCCCCTGCCGAAACTGATCATCAAGCGCAAGCCCGAGAGCATCTTCGATTATCAGTACGAAGACTTTGAGATCGTCGGCTACCAGAGCCATCCCGCGATCAAAGCGCCGGTGGCCGTGTAACCGTATGACCATCCTGACGCTCATCGTCGCGCGCGCCCGCAATGGCGTGATTGGCCGCAACAACACCCTGCCCTGGCGCCTGCCCGAAGATCTCGCGCACTTCAAGCGCACGACCATGGGCGCGCCCATCGTGATGGGCCGCAAGACGTACGACTCGATCGGCAGGCCGCTGCCGGGCCGTCGCAACATTGTCGTTACGCGCAATGCCAAGCTCGAACTGCCCGGCTGCGAAATCGCGTATTCGATGGAAGACGCGCAGCGCCTGTGTGTGGGCGCCGAGCAGATTTTCCTGATCGGCGGCGCGCAACTGTATGCGGATGCCCTGCCGAGCGCGGATCGCCTGATCGTGACCGAAATCGACGCCGATTTCGAAGGCGATGCGCACTTTCCCGCGCCGGACCCCAAGGTCTGGCGCGAAGTCTCCCGCGAGACGCACCACGCGGCAGCGCCCAACGATTTCGACTACGCATTCGTTACGTACGAACGCCCGCCATCGAACGAGCAGTAACCGGCGGCAGGCAATAAAAAACGCGCTCAATTTCGAGCGCGTTTTTCATGTCCGCTAGGGCGATTTATTCGCCGGCAATCGTCATCTGTTCGATGAGGATCGAGCCCGTTTCCTTCGTACCGCGCACCAGCGCATCCGCGCCGATGGCGACGATCTGGCGGAACATCTCGCCCAGATTGCCGGCAATCGTGATCTCCTCCACCGGATACTGGATCACGCCGTTCTCGACCCAATAGCCCGACGCACCGCGCGAGTAGTCGCCCGTCACGTAGTTCACGCCCTGGCCCATCAGTTCGGTCACCAGCAGGCCCGTACCCATGCGGCGCAGCATGCCGGCAAAGTCATCCTGGGGCGTGGTCTTGTCGGAGAACAGCGTCAGGTTGTGCGAGCCGCCCGCGTTACCGGTGGTCTGCATGCCGAGCTTGCGCGCGGAATACGTCGACAGGAAATAGCCTTCCACCACGCCGTTCTTCACCACATCGCGGCGCTGCGTGCGGACGCCTTCCTCGTCGAAGGGCGCGCTGCCCATCCCGTTGAGGACATGCGGGTCTTCCTTGATCTGCACATGCGGTGCGAAGACTTCCTTGCCCAGCGTATCGAGCAGGAACGTCGACTTGCGGTACAACGCGCCACCCGACACTGCCTGCACGAACGCGCCCAGCAAGCCCGCCGCAAGCGGCGCCTCGAACAACACCGGGCACTTGCGCGTGGTCAGCCTGCGGGCGCCCAGACGTGCCAGCGCGCGTTCCGCAGCGTACTTGCCGATCGCTTCGGGCGCGGCCAGATCATCGGGCGAGCGCTTCGATGAGTACCAGTCGTCGCGCTGCATATGCGCGCCCGAACCGGCGATCGGCGCGGCCGAAATGAAGTGACGCGAATATGGGTAGCCGCCCATGAAACCACGCGACGTGGCCAGCACGAAGTGCGAATGCTGCGCCGAGATGCTCGAGCCATCGCTGTTGCGGATTTTCGGGCTCACGGCAAAGGCAGCGGCTTCCGCGGCGCGTGCGATTTCCACAGCGGCCTCGGCATCGATCATCCACGGGTGATACAGCTGCAGGTCTTGCGGGTGCTTCTCCAGCAGTTCTTCTTCTGCCAGGCCGGCGCAGTCATCGTCGGCGGTGAAGCGCGCGATGTTGTAGGCGGCCTCGACGGTGGATCGCAATGCCGCCGGCGAAAAGTCCGACGTGCTGGCGTTGCCGCGCTTCTTGCCGAGCATGACCGTCACGCCGACGATCTTGTCGCGGTTCTGCTCGATGGTCTCGATCTCGCCCTTGCGCACCGTGACCGACAGGCCCTGGCCTTCGGAGATTTCCGTCGCGGCATCGGTGGCGCCGAGTTCGCGTGCAATGCGCAGCACATCGGTGGCCATCTCTTCGAGCTGTTCGCGGCGGTAGGCAAACACTGGGGCGGTCTTGGAATCGAGCGTTTGAGACATAGGCAATGGAGGGGAGAAACGGGCGCCGCGATTTTGCCAAAAGCGGGCAAGAACTGGCGAAAGCGCCCATCATAGCAAGATACAATGCGCGCCATGAGCCGAGCATCCCGACATAACCCCACGTATCTGCAACCCGTCGTGCGCACCGACATCGGTGACGAGGACGATCCGGATACGCCCAAGAGCAAATCGCAGCGCAAGCGCGAGGTCAACGCCTTGCAAGACCTGGGCGCGGCGCTGGAAGCGCTGCCCAAGGACAAACTCGCCAAGGTGCCGCTGCCCGAAAAGCTGGTCGACGCCCTGCGCGAGGCCAAGCGCACCACCGCGCATGAAGGCAAGCGCCGCCAGATGCAGTACATCGGCAAGCTGATGCGCGCGCTGACCGACGAGGAAGTCGAGGCCATCCGCCGCGTCCTCGCCACCTTCGTCGGCGCCTCCAAGGCCGAGACCGCACGCCTGCATGCCATCGAACGTTGGCGGGATCGCCTGATCGCCAGCGACGACGCCATCACCGAGTTCATTGCAGCGCACCCGAATTCCGATGTGCAGGCGCTCCGTACGCTCGTGCGCAATGCGCGCAAGGAAGCGCAGCTGGCCAAGCCGCCCAAGTCGTCGCGCGAATTGTTCCAGATGGTCAAGCACGCCCTGTCCGGCAACGACCGCAACGAGGACGACGCCGATCAACCCGAAGCCGAAGACGACGAAGCATGACAGCCCCTGCCCCCTCCGCGCCGATCACCCGCCGCCACGCCGACGAACTGATCGTCGGCTTTGTGTCGATTTCGGACCGCGCCTCGGCCGGCACGTATCAGGATGAAGGGATTCCGGCGCTGCGCGACTGGTTTGTCGCCGCGCTGTCTTCGCCGTGGCAAGGGGTGGAACGGCTGATTCCGGACGATCAGGCCACGATTGCCGACACACTGATCGACCTGGTCGACCATGCCGGCTGCGATCTGGTGCTCACCACGGGCGGCACCGGGCCGACGCGCCGTGATGTGACGCCCGAGGCCACGCTGGCCGTCGCCACCAAGGAAATGCCGGGTTTTGGCGAGCAGATGCGCCAGATCAGCCTGCATTTCGTTCCGACGGCGATCTTGTCGCGTCAGGTGGCGGTGATCCGCGAGACGCCCTCACGCGCTGCGCTGATCATCAACCTGCCGGGTCAGCCGCGCGCCATCAAGGAAACGCTTGAGGGCTTGAAGGATGTAGAGGGCCGCGCCGCGGTGCCGGGCATCTTTGCGGCCGTTCCGTACTGCATCGACCTGATCGGCGGCCCCTATGTCGAGACGCACGACAGCGTGGTCAAGGCCTGGCGGCCCAAACACGCTGTGCGCGCAAAACCGCTGCAGGTCTGATTACGGGGCGACAGAAGACGCCAGCGCCTCAGCGTCGGGCGTTTGCGGCACGTCGCGGATGAAGTGCTCGCGGTAGTAGCGCAGCTCTTCGATCGACTCGATGATGTCTGCGAACGCCGTGTGCCGTTGGTGTTTCGTAAAGCCCTTGGCAATGGCCGGCTGCCAGCGCTTGCAGAGTTCCTTCAGCGTGGAGACGTCCAGGTTGCGGTAATGGAAGTACTCCTCCAGCTTGGGCATGTAGCGCGCCATGAAGCGGCGGTCCTGGCAGATGGAGTTGCCGCACATCGGCGACTTGCTCTTCGGCACCCACTTCTTGAGGAACGCCAGGAGTTCCGCTTCCGCTTCCGCTTCGGTCGTGGTCGATGCCTTGACCTTGTCGATCAGGCCCGAGCGGCCATGCGTGCCCTTGTTCCACGCGTCCATGCCGTCGAGCAGCTCGTCGGATTGATGGATCACCAGCACGGGGCCTTCAGCCAGGATGTTCAGCTCCGAATCCGTCACCACCACGGCCACTTCGATGATGCGGTCGTTCTCGGGGCTCAAACCGGTCATCTCCATGTCGAGCCAGACCAGGTTGTTGTCGCTCTTGGCAGCAACACGGTTCGGGGTCGAGGGGGATGCGGCGGACGGGGAAACAGGGGTACTCACTGGGGTGCTCACTCAAGGGCCTTGAGAAAATGACTGAAGGCTATAATTTTCGCATATCTGATAGGTGTTTCCCCACATGCCCGCCTTTACCGTTGTCTTCCTGGTCGCCCTTGTCTTGATGTCCGCCACGCGCCTGTGGCTGGCGGCGCGGCAAATCCGTCACGTCGCACGTCACCGCGATGCCGTGCCCGCGCAGTTTGCCGAGTCCATCACGCTCGACATGCACCGCAAGGCAGCCGACTACACCATCGCCCGCACGCGTCTGGCGATGCTCGAAGTACCGGTTCAGGCAGCCCTCCTGATCGCGCTGACGCTGCTCGGCGGGCTGAACTGGATCAACCAGGCCTGGTTGGGCGTGTTTGGCCCCGGCTACGCGTATGGCGTGGCGCTCATCGCGTCGGTCATCGCGATCAGCAGCGTGATTGAGTTACCGTTTTCGCTGTATGCGCAGTTCGTCGTCGAAGAGCGTTTCGGCTTCAACCGCATGACGTTCAAGCTTTGGCTGACCGACAATCTCAAGGGCCTGGCCATCGGTACCGTGCTGGGTCTGCCGCTGCTGCTGGCGGTGCTCTGGCTGATGAACAAGATGGGCGCCCACTGGTGGCTGTACACCTGGGTCGTGTGGATGGCGTTCATGCTGTTTGTTCAGGCCATCTACCCGAACGTCATCGCGCCGCTCTACAACAAGTTCACCCCGCTCCAGGACGAAGAGATGCGCTCGCGCATCGAAAGCCTGCTCAAGCGCTGCGGCTTCGCCAGCAAGGGCCTCTTCGTGATGGACGGCAGCCGCCGCAGCGCCCACGGCAACGCCTACTTCAGCGGCTTTGGCGCAACCAAGCGCATCGTCTTCTTCGACACGCTGCTCGCGCGCCTGAACCCGTCCGAGATGGAAGCGGTGCTCGCCCATGAGCTGGGCCATTTCAAGCGCCATCACATCACCAAGCGCATCGCTGTGACGTTTGTGCTGAGCCTCGGTGCGCTGGCGCTGCTCGGCTGGCTGATGACGCGCACGTGGTTCTACCTCGGCCTGGGCGTGGCGCCCAACCTGTTCTCCGACAACCATGCGCTGGCGCTGATGCTGTTTTCCTGGTGCTGCCGGTATTCACGTTCTTCGTCTCCCCGCTGGCGAGCCTGTCGTCGCGCAAGGACGAGTACGAAGCCGACGCCTTTGCCGCTGAGCACGCCGACGCCAATCAACTTGTCTCGGCGCTGGTCAAGCTGTTCCAGGACAACGCATCGACGCTCACTCCGGACCCGGTCTACTCCACGTTCTACTATTCGCACCCGACTGCATCGCAGCGCGTGGAGCGCCTCGTGCAGGCCCGCGCGGCATGACGCGCGGCAAACTGGGCCGCGCCCATAAGCAGGCTGCCACTGGCGAACATGGGCTCGTCATCGCCGCGCACGGGCGCCATTACCTTGTCGAACGCGAAGGGGGCGGTTTCCTGCAATGCTTCCCGCGGGGCAAGCGCAGCGGTGCGCCGTCGGCGATCGCGTGGTCTATGAAACCACCGCTGTCGACCAAGGCGTCGTGGTGCGTGTGGACGAGCGCCGCAACCTGCTCTATCGCTCCGATCAGTTCAAATCGAAGGTGCTGGCCGCGAATCTGGATCAGGTCATCATCATGCTCGGCACCGAGCCGAGTTTTTCGGAAGACTTGCTCGGCCGCGCGCTCGTCGCCGCAGAATCGCTCGGCATCACCCCGCTGATTCTGCTCAACAAGATCGACCTGACCGCGCGACTGGAAACGGCGCGCTCACGCCTGGCGCTCTATCGAGACCTGGGCTACACCATCGTGGAACTGACCGTGCACGGCGCGCCGGAAGCCGCGCATGCCGCGCTTGAACCACACGTGGCGGGACGGGCTTCGATCCTGATCGGGCAATCGGGCATGGGCAAGTCCTCGCTGCTGAATCTGCTGATTCCCGGCGTGGACGCGCAAACGCGCGAGATCTCCGAAAAGCTCGACTCCGGCAAGCACACGACCACGTTCACGCGGCTTTATCACCTCCCGGCAGAATGGGGCCAGGATGGCGTACTGATCGACTCGCCGGGCTTCCAGGAATTCGGCCTGCATCACCTCAGCGAAGGGATGCTGGAACGCGCCTTCCCGGAGTTTCGTCCACGCCTCACCGATTGCCGCTTTTATAACTGCCGGCACCTGCAGGAACCCGGCTGTGGCATTCTGGGCGCGATGGCCGAGGGCAAGATCGATCCACGCCGTCACCAGCTTTACGCGCAATTGCTGCACGAATCGGAACAGCAGAAGCCCTGGTAAGGGCTTTGTCATACGCTCCGGGAGGGCGGGATGAAATTGCTGATCAGCAGTCCATCGCTGGGCATGGCGGCACACTGGCAGAACGTCCTGTCTGCCGCTGGCATTCGCACTGAACTCCGCAACATCTACTTGAGCAGCGTGGCGGGTGACGTTCCGCCACAGGATTGCGCAGCACAGGTCTGGCTGGTGAATCCGGCGCAGGAAGCGCAGGCCCGCGTACTGCTCGATCAGGCGCAACACCCGCCGGCCGGGCCGACATGGCGTTGCGTGCATTGCGGCGAGAGCCATGAGCCGCAGTTCGCACAGTGCTGGCGTTGCGGTAAAGACCGCGAGAATGCGGCCTGATTTGAGTGATCGATTTGGCGCCTAGGCTTGGTGCGTCAGCCCAGCCACACGGCAATCGACAACATCGCCAGCAGCAGCATCCACAGCACCACGGCGCGCCACCAGCCCAACAGCCGATTGCAGCGTACGCACGTTCGGCTCCTGCCCCACTTCCATCGGATAGGCGCCATCCTCGTCGGCAATGCTGTCGGCCGAGTCGCGCTGCGGGATAGGCGTGCCAAGACGCACGCCGAGCGCCCCGCCGCCGGCAGCCAGCAGGATACCGTTCACTTCGTCGCTCCACTTGGCAGCGCGGTTGCGCCAGGCATACACGGCGTCTTCAAAGTTGCCGACGATCGAAAAGCCGACGGCGGTGAGCCGCGCAGGAACGTAGTCGATGATGAAAAACGCCTGACGGGCAAAGAGACCAAGCGCCGGGCTGCGTTCCGTCGACGTATCGCTCCAGTGGCGAGCGAGATATTCAGCACCGCGATACAGCACCACACCCGCCGGCCCGATCGGCACCAGGAACCAGAAGAACACGCCAAACACGTGACGATGCGCCGCCACGATCGCACATTCGAGCGTGTGACGGACGATCTCATTGACAGGCATGTCGGTGGTGTCGCGTCCCGACCATTCGTTCAGCAACAGGCGCGCGGTGACGACGTCATCGCTGCGCAACGCCTCGTGGATATCAGTGAAGTAGTGGCTGAACTGGCGGAAGCCGAGCGTCAGGTACACCATCAACACGTTCCACAGGAACGCCAGCCCGAGGCTGATCGACGACAGCAGGTAGTGCACCAGCGCCACGACCACCACGGCCGGCAGCGTGACCACGCACCAGGCGAGCACGGCATCGCGACGATGGCCGGTATCGAACCATTCTTCTGCCCGCGCTGCCAGAGCGCGCACGACGTCGTAGATCGGGTTGTCCCGGCTGAGCGCACGGAACTGTTCGAGAATCAGCGCGCAGAGTACGGAGAAAAAGTCATTGGAAGGGCGTTGCGAAGGCGCGGATCACGCCGTGAATGCGATGTGCAAGACGATAGCACACAGCGTGCGCGCAACAGCGCACAGGGCCGCCCATATTCGCGCCGACGCTACGCTGCCAGCAGGTGATAGAGGTTGCGCAGCATGCCGGCCGTCGCGCCCCAGATGAAATGATGGCCGGCGTCAGGTGCCTGGTCGGGTCGCCCAGACCGTCGATAAGGCATCGCATAGAAACGACGCACCCGGTCTTCCCATCGCAGCTCGCGCACTTGGTGGTTGGCCGGGTCCATCAAAGGCCAGCGGCACTTCAAACACTTCGGCGACTTCACTGGGGTCCGGCTGCAGCGTGAAATCGGGCGCGAGCAATCCGACAATCGGGCTCACGTGGAAACCCGTCCCGGTGATGTAGTCGGGAAGGCGCCCGATCACCTCAATGTGATCCGAGCTGATACCGACCTCTTCCATCGTCTCCCGCAGTGCCGTGTCGACCATGTCACGATCAAAGTCTTCACGTCCGCCGCCCGGAAAGCTGACTTGGCCGGCATGTTGACTAAGCGACGCATTGCGCTGCGTCAGCAGCACCGTCAGCCCCGGCTCGCGCTGTACGAGCGGTACGAGCACCGCCGCCTCGCGCAGCTTGAGCGACGCATCGATCAGGCGGGATTCATCCGTCTGTTCCGGGTGCCAGTCGGGCTGCTTCTGCAGCCGCTCGCGCACGAATTCCGCCGTCAGCCGCGAGCCGTCAAGCGCCGGCAACGATGCCTCGGTAGGCACCACCGGCAACTGCTCAGGATCGAACACGGGACGGCGCATCGGAGGGGACGAATGGTTGTGGAAGGAAGACATACATGTGGTCAATCTTCCGCCGCAAAAGAGAAAAAGGCACCCGAAGGTGCCTTTTCGCAACGCGCGCAGATTACTCCGCAGCGGCTTCCTTACGCTTGAAGGTCAGCTTCTCCTTGATGCGTGCCGACTTGCCCGAGCGTTCGCGCAGGTAGTACAGCTTCGCACGGCGCACATCACCGCGACGCTTCACTTCGATGCTGGCCAGCAGCGGCGAGTACAGCTGGAACGTACGCTCCACGCCTTCGCCCGAAGAGATCTTGCGAACGATGAAGGACGAGTTCAGGCCACGATTGCGCTTGGCAATCACGACGCCTTCATACGCCTGCACACGCTTGCGGGTGCCTTCAACGACGTTCACGTTGACGATCACGGTGTCGCCAGGGGCGAACGGGGG
This sequence comes from Ralstonia sp. 1B3, assembly GCF_036631435.1. Lineage (NCBI taxonomy): Bacteria > Pseudomonadati > Pseudomonadota > Betaproteobacteria > Burkholderiales > Burkholderiaceae > Ralstonia > Ralstonia sp. 1B3. The sequence continues at coordinate 94,292 of NZ_JAPNUG010000020.1, forward strand.
GATCGTCTTGTTGGCCGTCAGGCGCTTGATTTCTTCCTGCTCGATTTGCTCGATGAGATTCATCTTTTTCTCCTTGACCATCATGCCGGCGTTTTGCCCGGTCGGTAGACCGCGGCCCCGGTAGAGGATGGGAACTTCACTTGGCCGAGCCTTCCGGACTGGAAGCCTCTGACCCCTTTGCCGTTATCGCCGCGGCAGCAGGAAAACCTCATCGCTGCGGGACAACAAACCCTGCTTGCGCGCCGCCTCGACCAGATCGGGCCGCTTGCGCATCGTGTTCAACAGCGCCTGCTGGCGGCGCCACTTCTCGATCTCGGCGTGATGGCCACCCAGCAAGACATCGGGCACACGCACACCTTCGTACTCTTCGGGCCGCGTGTAATGCGGGCAGTCGAGCAAACCGTTGACGAAACTGTCCTGCACCGCCGACTGCGCATCGCCCAGTACACCTGGCAATTGCCGCACCACGGCGTCGATGATCGCCATCGCTGCGATCTCACCGCCGGAGAGGACGAAATCGCCAAGGCTGATTTCCTCATCCACGCGACGGTCGACCAGACGTTGATCAATCGCTTCGTAGCGCCCGCACAGCAACGTGAGCGCCGGCAACTGCGCCAGCTCCATCACCCGCTTGTGCGTCAGCGGCTTGCCTTGCGGCGACAGCAGCACCACATGCGACGCCGCCGGGGCTTGCGCCTCATGAATCGCGTCCAGTGCAGCTTCCAGCGGCTTGGCCAACATCACCATGCCTGGGCCACCGCCGTACGGGCGATCGTCCACGGTGCGGTAGTTGTCCGTCGTGAAATCGCGCGGGTTCCAGGTGCGCAACGTGTACACCTGCTGTTTTGCTGCGCGGCTGGTGATGCCCCAGTCGGTCAGCGCCCGGAACATGTCCGGAAACAGCGAGACGACGTCGAACTGCATCGCCGAATTCTCCGGCCGCATGTTCAGTAATCCAGACCCCAGTCGACGACGATGCGCTTGCCTGCGACATCCACCGACTTCACGTAAACCTCGACAAACGGCACCAGCCGCTCGACCTCGCCTTCACCAACGATACGCAGGATTTGATGCGCACCGTTGTCGATCAGGCCGCCCACCGTGCCAAGCGTTTCCTCTTGCTCGTTGACGACCGTCGCGCCGATCAGATCGACCCAGTAAAACTCGTCATCTTCAGGCTCAGGAAAGTCGGCCCGGCTGACCCACACGGTATAGCCGCGCAATGCTTCCGCGACATTCCGATCCGGCGCGGCAGGCGAACCCGCCACCACCGTGCCGCTGTGCTCACGCGACGTGCCGACGGGAAACACCCGCCAGTCCGCCGACGTCGCCGGCCCGGAAGCAGGCTTGAGCCACCAGGTGCGGGCATTCAGCAGCGCATCGGCGTCGCCGTGCAACTGGACCTTGATCCAGCCACGAATACCGTAGGCCCCACCCACATAGCCCACCTCGATGAGATCGTCGGGGAGCGTCGGATTGGAGCCCGTGCCCGGGCGCATGGCTTGCAGCCGCTCGGCAACCTTTTGCGAGATTGCCTGCGTTGCAACAGCCACGGGACCGGGCCGTGTCGATCCAGCGCGTCACAGCAGGATGTGCTCGGACGGCACCGTCGATCGACGCATGCTAAAACTTAGGCAGCAGCCTTCTTGGCGCTTTGCTTCACCAGACGGGCAACCGTCGGCGACAGCTGCGCGCCCACGCCTTCCCAGTAGGTCAGGCGGTCTTGCACGATGCGCAGACCTTCTTCGCCTTCACCGGCGAGCGGGTTGTAGAAACCGACGCGCTCGATGAAACGGCCATCACGGCGGTTACGCGAGTCGGTCGCAACGATATTGAAGAACGGGCGCTTCTTGGAGCCACCGCGGGCCAGACGGATCACGACCATGGATCTTTTCCTTGAAAAACTGGGTATGCGTACAGAGAAACACGCAAGTATAGCGCAATTTCTCCGACCAAACAAACACTTAGGCCCGGCGAAGGTGTGCAGCCCATGGCGGGCGTGGCTTCGGAGGTACGTGAAGGTGGCCGTTGTGCTCGCAGCTTGGCTTGGCACGGGGCCGGCGGCGCTCGCCAAGCTTCCCATCGAGTCGCTCCGGGTACCGCCGGGCTTTCAGGTCGAAGTCCTCTCTGACGCGATGCCGGCAGCGCGCGAAATGGCGCTATCTCCGGCCGGCATTCTGTATGTGGGGAGCCGCGCGGGCAAGGTCTACGCGATGCGGTTGCAGACGGCAAACGCGCCAATCCATGTGGTGGCATCGGGACTGGAACTCCCCGTTGGGGTGGCGTGGCGCGACGGAAGCCTTTATGTATCGGCGGTTTCGCGCGTCGTGCGGCTCGACGGCATCGACCGCCGGATCGAGAAGCCGCCGCAGCCGGTTGTCGTCAATGACAAGCTGCCGACGGAGACGCATCACGGATGGAAATTCATCGCGTTCGGCCCGGACGGCAGGCTGTATGTGCCGGTAGGCGCACCCTGCAATATCTGCCGCCCCGATGAAAACCGGTACGCCAACCTCATGCGCATGAACGCCGACGGAAGCGGGCTGGAACTCGTGGCGCGCGGCATCCGCAACACGGTCGGCTTCGACTGGCATCCGAGCACGCACGAATTGTGGTTCACGGACAACGGCCGCGACCTCATGGGCGACGATGTGCCAGACGACGAACTGAATCGCATCACCCAACCCAATCCGCATTTCGGCTATCCGTTCTGCCACGCGGGCGACATTCCGGACCCGGAGTTTGGCGCGGGGCATTCGTGCCGCAACTACGCCCCACCCGCCGCGAAGCTCGGGGCGCACGTTGCGGCGCTAGGCATGCGCTTCTACACAGGCAGCAGTTTTCCGGCGGAGTACCGGAACAACATCTTCATCGCCGAGCACGGCTCGTGGAACCGATCATCGAAAGTCGGCTATCGCGTCATGCGCGTCGTGTTGGACGCCGCGGGCAATGTGACGAAGCAGGAACCATTCGTTCACGGCTGGCTGCAAGGCGACCAAGCGTGGGGCCGCCCGGCCGATGTGCTCGTAGCCTCCGACGGCAGCTTGCTGGTTTCCGACGACTTGGCCGGCGCGGTGTATCGCATCCACTACACCGGGAAATGACCTCTACGTCGCCCAACGCCCAGGCAAAGCGTGCACGAAACATCTCGTTACATGGGTAACGTTCGGACAGTGGATGCCCGCTGAGTGAAGCCTTACATTGACAGGCATGAACACGCGCTGCCGATCTCCCTTGCACATGCCAGAAGCACGCGGCGCGTGGCGCTTTCGAATCCTTGCCCGACAGGAGATAGCCATGCCGATCCGCGCATTGCTTCGCACCTTGGCGGCAGGCGTTCTGATCGTCGCCTCTGCGGGCGCTGTGGCTGCCAACGCATCGGCGCGTCAAACCGCCGTCGCCTTCGCAGAATCCACCATGCCCGAATGGACGCACGCGGCACAGGCTAGGCCGCAGGAGCGCCCGCTGGTAGCGCAGTTCTTCGCTGACAGCCGGGGCGAGCAGGCCGCCCGCATCCGCGCGCAAATGGAACGGATGGAAGCGCGCGCCCGGGCCGACGATCGCCTCAATGGCCGGATTCAACCACGTGATGGCGGCGGCCGAGGGGACTGGCAGCAGCAGGAACGCATGCGTCAGGAACGAGGGAACGGCGACCAAGGCAACTGGCGGGGCTCGCGCCGCGGTTGAGGCGCGTCGCTCCTAATTTCACATCCCGGAACTTGGCGGGCACGCCTGAGTCGGATTAGATGGCACGTACGCGCGGTTGAGGCGACCGTGCCATCACACCAATCACAACGACAACAGGTGCTCCAATGTCATTCCCTCTCCACCGCCACGTGCGGCTTATCCTCGGCCTCATCTGGACCACAGCCTTTATGCTGATGCTCGCTCACCTGCTCTACGGCGAAGTCAGCCTGCGCGACCAAGCGCCTCGACTGCAGCAAGATTCGACGGTTTCGATGAGCGTGCCGTCGCTGCGTCCGGTTCCGATTTAGTGACCCTGCCTCTCCCGCCGCTAACGCTACGCAGCGTTGCGCGCCTCCGGCCAACCTGACGGCCGCTTCCCCAAGTTGCTGATGCGTCTTCAAGACGCGCTCCCGGCGCCGCCGTTTGGCTGCGCCGCGGTTGACGTTGGGCGTAGAATGCGCGGCGCTGTGTTGTCTTGCCGTGTGTTCGCCGCCCGCTATGTCTACGACCGCTCTCCAAAAAATCCAAGCTGCTGACCGTGCTGCTCGCCTTCCTGTTCGGAAGCGTGGGCGCGCATCGTTTCTATCTCAAGGGCGGACGCGATTTCTGGGCATGGTCGCAGGTCTTTGCCACGGTGCTCGGTGTGGTGGGCGTGGCGCTGCTGTGGACGACGCAGCGCGCAAGCGTCCCGGGGTGGGTCTGCGCGGTGATCGGCGGATCTTCGGTGCTCGCGGGCTATCTCTCGGCGCTCGTCTACGGCCTGCGCCCCGACGAGAAATGGGACGCGCAGTTCAATGCCGACGGCACGCCACCCATTCGGGCTGGCCGGTCGTACTGCTCAGCATCCTCACGCTGATGATCGGCACGGGCCTGCTCATGGCCGGTCTCGCCATCACCTTCCAGACCTATTTCGAAACGCAGGTGCAGGCAGCGAAAGAGCTGTCGCAGTAATCAGAACAAGCTGCCCTGGCGCTCGTCGACGGGCTTTCGCGGTTTGATGGCACCCGCGGGCGGCTTGAACTGCGAGGTGTCGAGCACCCGTTCGTTGTAGCGGTGGTAGCTGAAGCCGAGCCTGTCGGCGGCCTTGTAGAAACGCTGCCGCAACAAGTCGGCCCAGATGCCGGTGCCGCGCATGCGCGTGGCGAAATCCGCCTTGTAGTCCTGCCCGCCGTGCAGATCGCGGACGCGGTTCATCACGCGTTGCGCGCGGTCGGGAAAATGCGCCATCAGCCAGTCCTGAAACACCGCGTTCAGCTCATTTGGCAAGCGCAGCACGATGTAGCTCGCGTACGTGGCGCCCGCCTCGCGCGCAGCTTCCAGAATCTGCTCCATGTGGTCGTCGGTGACGAAGGGAATCATCGGAGCGACGCTGACACCCACCGGAATACCGGCCTCGGCCAGCGTGCGGATCGTGCGCAGGCGTCGCGATGGCGTGGCGGCGCGGGGTTCCAGCTTGCGCGCCAACTCGGCGTCGAGCGTGGTGATGGTGACGGCAGCTACGACAAGGTTCTTCGCAGCCATCGGGGCGAGCAGATCGATGTCGCGCTCAATCAAGCTCGACTTGGTGATGAGCCCGACGGGGTGATCGCAATCGTGCAGCACCTGCAGCACATCGCGCGTGATGCGCAGTTCGCGCTCGATCGGCTGGTACGCATCGGTGTTCACGCCCAGCGCAATGGCTTCGCAGCGGTAGCTGGGTTTGGCCAGCGTTTCGCGCAGCACCTCGGCGGCATTGGCCTTGGCGAACAGCTTGGTCTCGAAGTCCAGCCCGGGCGACAACTCCAGATACGCATGCGTCGGTCGCGCGAAGCAATACACGCAACCATGCTCGCAGCCGCGGTACGGATTGAGCGACACCCCAAACGGAATATCCGGCGACTGGTTGTGGCTCAGGATCGAGCGCGCCCGCTCGATGGAGACGCTGGTCTCGATGCGCGGCGGCGCCTCATCCGGATCGAGATGCCCGACAAGCGGTTGCCAGCCGTCATCGACGCGCGTGCGCTCGTCGCGCTCGAAGCGGCCTTGCAGATTGGAAGTGGCGCCGCGTCCCTTGCGAGGGACGTGGCGGTCGGACATATCGGACACAGCGGAACAGAGTGGATGCGGGGGCTTGCTGATCCTATCGCATCCGCTCATACCGCGCTGTGGGTGACGCCGGCTACGCCTCGGGGTCGAGCTTCACTTCCCAGAGCGATTTGCCGTCGAGGTCGTGCAGCGATACATGCATCGTGCGCGTGGCCGGGTCGATCGTGGCTCGGCCGTAATACTGCTGCAGCGCCGCGGGCGACTGGTTCTGCGGATTGTCCTTGGGAATACTGACGTAGCGCACGTCCGGCCCAAAGGTCTGATCCACTTCGTTCGGCCCGAACGTGCCGGCGTTGATCGGCCCGCCGACGAACTCCCAGAACGGTTTGAACTCCGTGAATTTGGCGCGCGACGGGTGGTAGTACGTCGCCTGCGCGTAGTGGACGTCAGCCGTCACCCACACCACGTTCTGGATGTTTTCCTGCTTGATGAAACGCAGGATCTCGGCCAGTTCCAGTTCGCGTCCCGAGGGCGCACCGTCATCCGCATTCGCCCACGCTTCGTAGGTGCCCTTGGGCACATCGGGGTTCAGATCCGGCACCACCAGCGAGATCGGCATGTCGCTCGCAATCACCTTCCACGTCGCCTTCGACTGCTTGAGCGATTGCTTGAGCCACGCCGCCTGTGCCGGACCGAGGAAGGCCGAATCGGCATCCAGCCGGGTCTGGCGGTTCGGCGAATTGCGCCCGCGATAGCTCCGTTCGTCGAGCATGAACACGTCGAGCAGCGGGCCGTACTGGAACGCGCGGTAAATCTGCTCCGGGTCGACCGGATTGAAGCGGAACGGGTTGTACTCGAACATCGCCTGCTTCGCGCGGGCGGCGAGCAGCGATGCGCTGCGCTCCTGATAGCGCTTCTCTTCCGGGCCGATCTGCTGGCCGGGGTACCAGTTGTTGCGCACCTCGTGGTCGTCCCACTGCACGAGGAACGGCACCTCGGCGGAAAACGCGCGCTTGTTCTTGTCGAGCTGGTTGTAGGCAAAGGCGCCGCGGTAGTCGTCGAGCGTCTGCGCAACGTGCGACTTGGCCTCGGTAACGAGGTTGGTCCACAGCGAGCCGTCGGGCAATTTCACCTCGGCCTGGATCGGGCCGTCGGCATAGATCTGATCGCCGGAGTGGATGAAAAAGTCGGGCGATTCACGGCGCATCGCTTCGTACAGACGATAGCCGCCGAAACGCTCGTTGATACCCCAGCCCTGGCCGGCCTCGTCGCCGGAGAAGACGAAGCAGATCGGGCGATTGGCCTGGACGGGCGCCGTGCGAAAGCGACCGGCAACCGGCTCGCTGAAGACCTTATCGTGCACGAGGTCCTGGAAGCGCACGCGGTAGAACAGATCTGCGCCGGCAGGCAGGCCGGTCAGATCGACGCGGGCTGTCAGGCCGTTGCTTTCAAGCGCCGCTGGGCTAACGCGACGCGCGACGGTCTTGAAGGCGGCGTCCGTCGAGTATTCGACCAGCATGCGTGCCGGACGATCGGTGCGGCTCCAGACGATGGCGCTGTCAGCCGTGATATCACCGCTCATCACGCCGCCCGGCACTTGCGGACGCAGGCGCTCGGACGTCACCACGGCCGGTGCAGCGCCTTGGGCCAGCACCTCGGCCATACGCGAGCCCAGCAGCGCGGTACTGCTGGCGGAAACAAGACCCTTGATCAGCGTGCGGCGGGTCGGCTTGAAGATCGGCTGGTCGGACATGTAGGCTCCGGTGTGGGCGATGAAGATGCCGGCCAGCGTAAGGCGTTTGCGTGACAACGCTACGTCACACCCTCTTCCGTGACGTCGATGGCGAGCGTCTCCTTGATCTCTTCCATCACGATGTAACTCTTGGACTGCACTGCGCCGGGCAGCTGGAGCAGGATGTCGCCCAGCAAGCGCCGGTATTCGCTCATCTCGCGAATGCGTGCCTTGATGAGGTAGTCGAAATCGCCGGAGACGAGGTGGCACTCCAGCACTTCAGGGATGCGCAGCACCTCGCGCCGGAACTGCTCGAACATGTTGCCGGATTTGCTGCCCAGGCTGATCTCCACAAACACCAGCAGCGACGCGCCCAGCATGGCCGGATTGAGCCGCGCGTAGTAGCCGAGGATGAAGCCCTCGCGCTCCAGGCGCTTGACCCGCTCGATGCACGGCGTAATGGTCAGGCCGACTGCCTCGGACAGTTCCTTCATCGACAATCGCCCGTCCTTTTGCAGCAGGTCGAGAATGCGCCGGTCGAGCTTATCGAGTGCCCGGACGGGCTTGCGCTGGGTTCGCATGGTCGAAAACGCCTCAAAATCGAAATTGTTTCTGTTTCCGATAAATATACAGAAACAATTACTGGAGTTGTACGAATACGATAGCGACATCTATCGCAAATGCATCCCCGGGGAGTATCACCATGCGCGTGCTCGTTCTTGGCAGCGGCGTGATTGGCGTCAGCAGCGCCTACTACCTGGCCCGCGCGGGCCATGAAGTCACCGTCGTCGACCGCGAAGCGGGTCCGGCGCTGGAGACGAGCTTCGCCAATGCTGGCCAGATCTCGCCGGGCTACGCGTCGCCGTGGGCCGCCCCGGGTGTGCCGCTGAAGGCCATCAAGT